>DAOWNX010000014.1 GCA_030642335.1 Caldisericota bacterium | reverse complement strand
TGAGCGTTCATGTTAAACATATAACCGGTCCATCTCTGGAGAGAGTTGCAGATCTTGCGGCAATTCTTATAGGTCTTTCAAAAGGTGACGTGCTGTTTATCGATGAAATTCACCGTCTTCCCAAAGCAAATGAAGAAGTTCTTTATTCGGCAATGGAAGATTTTAAATTGCCCATTGTGGCTGGCGGGGGACGTTCGGCTCACACTATCGTTATTGATTTAAATCCTTTTACTCTTATCGGGGCTACAACCCGTTTTGGTTTAATTTCTCCTCCGCTTAGGGACAGGTTTGGCATAGTTTATCATCTTGAGTTGTATAGTCCGGATGAATTGAGAGAAATTATACTTCGCGACAGCAAAATTTTAGGTATCAACATAGATGATGATGCGGCATTGATTCTTGGGAAACGAGCGCGAGGAGTACCCAGAATTGCTATACAGCTGCTTAGACGCGTAAGAGATTTTGCAGAGGTAAGGAACAATGCAGTCATCACTAAAAATATTGTGGAGGAAACCTGTAAAGATCTCCATATTGATAGTTTTGGCCTGAATGATTTGGACAGGAAATATCTGAGCAATCTCGTTAAAAAATTCAAATGTGGTCCTGTGGGAATTACAACACTTGCAACGGCTTGTGGTGAAGATAGAGGGACACTGGAAGATATTATAGAGCCGTATCTTATGAAGATAAATTTTCTCCTTCGAACGCCAAAGGGGAGAATTGCTACAAAAAAAGCAAAACAATATCTGAACATCAAAGACGAGGACTCTCTCTTTTATTAGTCTGTATTTTTCTTTTTCCTCCATTAATCCTATAATAAAAGAAAGCCTTTGGAGGAAGCCATGGACTACGAGAAAATTATTAAAAAGACATTAGTATTTCTGCTTGCCGGGGGAAAGGGGCAGCGGTTATATCCGCTTACAGAAGAAAGAGTAAAGCCAGCTGTGCCATTTGGGGGAAAATACAGGATTATTGACTTTACGCTTAGCAACTGTGTTAATTCAGGCCTGAGGAAAATTCTTGTTGTTACTCAATATAAATCAGCTTCCCTCAGTAGACATCTTGCGTTGGGATGGGGTTTTTTGAGTGACAGGTTTGGTGAGTATATAACAGATATCCCGCCGCAGCAACGTCTTGGTGAAAGGTGGTATGTGGGCACAGCTGATGCTGTCTACCAAAATTTATTCTTTGTTAAAAGAGAAGAATCTGAATATATATTAATTCTTTCTGGTGACCACGTCTATAAAATGGATTATCGGGAAATGCTTGAGTTCCATATTGAGCATAAAGCTGAGATTACTATTGGAGCAGTTCTTGTAGAAAAGGAGCGGGCAAAATCCTTTGGTATTATGCAGGTAGACAATAACGGCAAAGTCGTTGATTTTAGAGAAAAGCAAAAAGATCCTTTTACTCTGCCTGATTTACCCGATTATTCTCTTGCTTCTATGGGGATATACATATTCAACAGAGAAACATTAAACAAACTTCTTGCTTATGATGCAAAGATACAAAGTTCGTCTCATGATTTTGGCAAAGACATCATACCGTTTGCCATATCTAACGGAAATGAAGTACTTTCTTATCGTTTTGTTGATAAAAATAACAAGCAGAAGTACTGGCAGGATGTTGGTACAATTGATTCTTTTTATAATGCAAATATGGATCTTTTATCTCCTATGCCAGAACTAAACCTTTATGATAAAAGCTGGCCATTTTTCACTCATGCAAGACAGCTTCCTCCGGCGAAATTTACTTTTGAGGAAGTTAATGGAGAGAAGGTATTTGGTTATGCAAAGGATTCCTTAATAGCCGATGGCGTGATCGTGGAGGGAGGGACAATCCTTCATTCTGTTATTTTTCCAAAGGTGAGGATTGGTGCAAAGAGCAGTATTAGCGACTCAGTTATATTTAATAACACAAATATTGGAGAAAATACCCGCATAAAGAGAGCAATTATAGACAAAAAGGTCTTTGTTCCCGAGAATGTGGAGATAGGATTTAATCGGGAAGTGGACGAAAAATATTTTTATGTGTCTAATTCTGGCATTATTGTAATACCACGGGGGTACAGGTTTCCTGAAAGCTTTCCGCGTATATCGATTTAAAGAGGTGATGAAATGAATAAAAAAAGTTATGATGAAATGAATAAAAAAGAGCTTTTAGATGTAGCAAAGCGTCACGAAATAAAGGGAAGACACAAAATGAATAAAACAAAGCTGATCAAGGCAATTAAACTTAAAGATAGACCGACGCGAAAAATTGTTAAAAGTGAAGAAAAGATAAAAGAAAGAAAACTTGATATGCACTACGGAGTGAACCATTTAGAGCTTCTACCTAAAGAGCCCGGCAATGTTTATGTGCATTGGGAAATTACCGACAAAGAAAAAAAATCAGGCATCTTTCTTCGGCTAAGAAATAAGGGAAAGACAGTGCTTGAAATTCCTGTCGTTTCATACAAAGGTGAAGGATATTTGCGTGTTGAAGAAGGAAAGTCTTTAATAGCTTTCATTGGGTTTAAAAAGGGAAAAAGGTTTGTTTCTGTTGTTTCCTCCGAAGAGATTTTAGTTCCTCGTAGCAAACCTTCGGCGAAAAAGACGATTGAATGGGCTTATGTAAATCCGGATACAGGGAGGATTGTGAAAAGACAAAGGAAAGCACAGGACAAAGACACTCTTAAAAAAAAGAGAGAAAAAACCGAAAAAACTGCAAAGACAGTAAAATATATAAAAATCCCTAAAGAACGATGAAAAACAAGCGGGGATATCTCAGTATTGTATTACACTCTCACCTTCCTTTTATTAAGCATCCTGAGCACGAATTTTTCCTTGAGGAAAACTGGCTTTTTGAGGCAATTACTGAGACGTATCTTCCGCTTTACATTTCTTTTGAAAGATTAAGAAGAAATGGCGTTAAATTTCAGCTCTCAATGTCCATAACCCCTCCGCTCATCTCCATGCTGACAGATTCTCTGCTTATGGAGAGGTATCAGCGCTACCTTGACGGCAGGCTATCCTTTTTGAGGAATGAAATTTACGAAAATAAAGAAAGTGCAAGAGAAAAAAAGATTTTGCAATTTTATTTGAATAGATTCGAGGAACTTAATTATTTTTTTGATATAAAGTTAAACAGGGATATTCTTTCAGGTTTTAAAAAACTTCAGGAGCAAGGATTTCTTGAAATAATTACCTGCACCGCAACGCATACGATACTCCCTCTTGAGTTAAACGAGCGCATAAGAGAAGTGCAGGTTGAAGTTGGCATTGATGCGTATAAGCGCGTATTTGGACATGCTCCTAAAGGGATATGGCTTGGCGAGTGTGCTTATACAAATGGTGTGGAAAAGATCCTTGCAAATAATGGCATTAAATTTACTTTTCTTGATACACACGGTGTTTTATATGCGGAACCTCAGCCATTGTATGGCGTGCACGCGCCAATTTATTCTGAAGAGGGCGTTGCGTTTTTTGGAAGAGACCCAGAGGCTTCAAAACAGGTGTGGAGTGCACGGGAAGGTTATCCTGGCGATTTTAACTACAGGGAATTTTACAGGGATATTGGGTATGAAATCCCGGTTGAAAAGGTGAACAAGTATCTGCATCCCGGTGGATTTAGATTTGATTCTGGTATTAAAATGCACAAAATTACCGGGAATGTGCCACTTAGTAAAAAAGAGTTGTATAATAGAGAAAATGCTATTAGGGCAGCAGATACTCATGCAGGCAATTTTATGTTCAACATAGAGAAGGAGGCGGAGTATTTACTTAGCATTATGGACAGAGAGCCCATCATTGTTGCTCCATTTGATACGGAGCTTTTTGGACACTGGTGGTTTGAGGGACCTGATTTTATTGAATCTCTTTTGAGAAAAATCGATAAATATTCAGATAAGATTGAGACAATTACGCCCTTTAATTATCTAAAAAAATATCCTACTAATCAATTATCTCTTCCTGCTCCATCCACATGGGGCGACGGAGGATATTTCAGTGTTTGGCTCAACGAAAAAAATGATTGGGTATATCCTCATCTTTATATGATGGGGAAAAGGATGATAGAACTGGCAGAGAAGATAACAACCCCCAATAATATTGTTGAGCGTGCACTGACTCAGATGGGAAGAGAGTTGCTTCTTGCTGAGAGTAGCGACTGGACATTTCTTATCACAACAGGAACTGCATCAAACTATTCAATAGATAGAGTAAAATTTCATATCAATGCATTTAATGAGTTTTACGAAGAAGTAAAAAATAATATAATTGATAAAAATTTGCTGGAGTTTTTAGAGGAGAGGGACAGTATTTTTCCGTTTCTCGATTATAGAATATTCCGGAGAAAAAAATAAGGCACAAAAGCGCTATAACGAGAAAAGTGTATAAATCTAAAAGGGTTAAGGAGGTTTTTATGGTATTTGACAGAGAGAAACTTTTTGGTGAGTTAAAAAATCGAGTGAAAGATGAAAATCTCATCAAACATATGCTTGCAACGGAAGCTGTTATGAGAGCTGTTGCAAAAAGATTAAGTGAAGATGAGGACAAATGGGGTATTACAGGATTGTTGCATGATATCGACTACGAATTAACTAAAGACGACCCTGAAAAGCACAGCCTGATAGGTGCAGAGTGGCTTAAAGAACTAGGCCTTCCGGAGGATGTGGTTTATGCTGCAAAAGTACATAACGAAAGACATGGATTGCCCAGAAAAACATTATTAGACAAGTCACTGTATGCTGTGGACCCAATTACTGGTTTTATCGTGGCGGTTGGGTTGGTTATGCCTGACAAAAAATTAACTACCGTACGAGTTAAATCTATAAAGAAAAAATTTAAGGACAAAAGCTTTGCAGCAGGTGCAAGTAGGGATCAAATGAGGACTTGCGAGGAAGAGCTTGGTATCCCCCTTAACGAGTTTTTTGAAATTTCACTTAAAGCAATGCAAGAGATAGCAGACGAGTTGGGTTTGTAGAAAGATAATTCAGTTCCAAAATTGTGTTACATATATTTTAAATGTGAATAATCTAATTTAAAGGCAGTGAACTATCGCAATGAAGCATTCGGTAAAAACAGGATTTAGTTTTGGTTTAACATCCGGAGTAATTACAACTCTGGGATTGATGGTAGGCTTACATTCTGGCACGCACTCAGAGCTTGTGGTTCTCGGCGGGATATTAACAATTGCAATAGCAGATGCATTTTCAGACGCATTGGGTATTCATGTTTCTGAAGAAGCGGAGAACAAACACACAGAAAGAGAGATATGGGAATCAACAATCTCAACTTTTGAATCCAAATTTGTTATTGCATTGTCGTTTGTTATTCCCATTTTATTGTTTCAATTATCAACAGCAATTATTATTAGTATAATCTGGGGTCTGTTTTTGTTAACCGTTTTTAATTTGTACATTGCCAGAGGGCAAAAAACAAAAACATGGAAAGTAGTAGCAGAGCATTTGATTATTGCACTGGTAGTCATAGGGGTAGCTCATTTTGTTGGCGATTTAATTAGTGCAATGTTTGGTTAGATAAAATATTTTTTGTTTATATCTCTCAATGGTGAAGGATGAAAAAGTACATAACACATTATAAAAGATTGTTTTTTTAACTCTAATTACGCTGTATAAAATCCAGGATGAATTCTTTAAATCCTTCATCTTCATTTATTTGGAGTATTAAAAATTTATTGTTTCCACCACCCCTAACCTTAAATCTCTTAGAAAGCTCTTCTTTTAATTCCATTAAATCAATATTTACTTTATCGCTTTTAGAAATAGCAATTTCTGTTTCATTGTCTTTTCTGTATAGGATTGTGAGTAAGGGTTTTTCGCTTATGCATTTTTTTGACAGAGCTATGATATCTTCTTTTGGATAATCTTTAATCTCTTTTATTAAAACATCGAATTTACCTATTCTCTTGCTTTCCTTTATCAAATCCTTTGCCATGTATCTCAGTAACTCATTTTTTAGCTTGACTGTTTCTTTTTGCAGGTGTTTTGATTCTTTTAAAAGGTTTTTAATTTTTTCTATTAACTCATTCTCTCCCGTTGTAAGAAAGTTTGAGATGGTTGAAAGAATCTTTGTTTTATTTTGATAATCTTTCAAGGCATTTATCCCTGTAGTGAAATGGATACGTTGAAAAGTTTTTTTCACCCTTTCATATTTTGTGACTTTAATTACCCCTACTTCTCCTGTATAGTTTACGTGTGTTCCTCCACACATTGAAATGTCAAAATCCGGTATTTCGATAATTCTTGTTTTACCTGTTACGGCATGTTTTTTTCTGATGGGTAGTTTTGCAAGTTCTTCTTTATTCACAAAATACTTTCTTACCGGGACATTAGCCATTACAATTTTATTTGCAAGTTCTTCTGCGTCTTCTATCTCTTCTTGTGAGATATTTGGAGTAGATAGGTCTATTGTGCAGTAGTTTTCTTCCATATGGAAACTTACTGTCTCAATGTCAAACAGGTTAAAAAATGCTCCCGAGAGGATATGCTGGGCGGTGTGATGGATTGATATATTTCTTCTTCGTTCCCCCGAAATTATGCAAGTTACTTCTTTATTAGATTTAGCAGATGGAAATTCATCTACAAAGTGAAAGATTTTATTGTCCGATATATCAACTTTTACTACTTTGGAACTGTCAATTGTACCCCTGTCACCTAATTGTCCGCCTTTTCCATCTGGATAGAATTCAGTATGATTGAGAATTATATATTTCCCTTTTTTATTTTCGTTTTTTTCAATGATTTTTGCTTTAAAAATAATATCTTCCATTTAAAGCTCCTTAAATGTGTAAAATATTTTTTTGCTGTATCAATTCTACAACTAAATGAATAGTTAACTAGCAAATTTTTGCACGAGAAAGTATGCAATTTTTACGGGGATTTTTTTGGTTCTTTGTACTTTCATATAAAATGTTTTATATGAAATGTATCCGGATGAAACGCTTTCCATAGCTTGCTGCATTGTGCTTTTACTGATAATAACATTTTTTATTAGAGGTAAAAGTGGGTAAAACATTTTTGAAAGCAGCAGTGCGCAGTTAAATTCTTCTCCTAATTCATTTATAAGCAACTTATTATATTCTTGAAGGTCGCTTTTTCCGTTTCTTAAAGCATTTTCAATGACTGCTGCCAGCAGCTTTGCAGAGAGCATAGCCGGGTATATGCCTGCCGCTGTAAATGGGTCAACAAGATTTCCTGCTTCTCCTGCTAGCGCTATTTGTCCATTTGCAAGGGGCTCTTCTCCTCCCCACAGAGATATCGGGTAAATTTTTGTTTCTCCTTTTCCTTTGTCGAATTTTTCAACAGTTCCTTTAGAGGAGTTTAGAAAATACTTTTGTAATGCACCACTTCCTACTGAATAATGATTTTGTTTTGGGAGCAGCCATCCATAACCCAAATAATTGTACCTGAGGAACAATTTTACAGTACTTGGCTCCGTGATATTTTTTTGAAAAACTTCTTTTTCTTCTCCCAGGATGAATCTTTTTTTTCTGGCAAGTCCGCTCAATATGGAAACCCTGCTTCCCACTCCATCCGCCCCAACGAGAAATTTTGCAGTGTACGTTGTTTTGTTCGTGCGGACTGATATGTTGTTTTTTTCATTGTTAAAGCCGATAAACTTTTCATTGTAATGAAGGTTTAGCCCTTTTCTTAAATGAAGGTCAAATTTTGTTCGTTCTACACCATATAAAAATGGTTTATTTAATTTGACTGTGTTGCTCAGCTTACCTCCAAAGTCTATCGACAATGCATCATATTCCATTTTTTCAAAATTTTTTAAATTATCAGGCAGGAGATCAATTACTCCATGAGGGATACCACCGGCACATACTTTATCTCTATAACTTCCTCCCTTTTCTATAATGAGGTAGTCGATATTTTTTTCTTTTAGGCATTGCCCTACTGTTGCTCCGGCAGGCCCTCCACCTATAATAATTACACTATAATTCTTCATAAGTTACCGACATCAAAGGAAATAACTATTGGCATTACTACTTTAATTTGAGTAGCATAATCCTTAATGGTTTCATTTTGTATTTCCATTGTCCATCTCCTTAATATAAATTCTATTCCAAACTTTAAATCTTTTCAAGTCAGATGAATTTAATTTACAACTACTTAAACCATAAAGCTTTCGATATGTATTACTGTTAAGATTGTTAATAAATGGGATGTGTCCCCTGAATGGGTCATTGTGCTCTTTTTCGATTTATTTCTTAGACACTTGACAATTTGTTTGTTTTGTTTTAATTGGCTATACTTCAAATAAAATAGAAATTGTTATTTTTTCTATTCATAAATAAAGGAAGGCTTAAAGATGGGGGAAAAAGGGCCAAAAGAGGGATTATATAAGTTTTATGTGATTGGGTTGTTATGGGTTATTTGTGTAGTTGTATCTTACTATTTTCATTTTGTTTTAAAGACTAATATTATTTTTACACATTTGTTTTACCTTCCCATTGTTCTTACGAGTTGGTGGTTCAGGCGTAAGGGCATATGGATTACAGCAATATTTGGGTTAATACTTGTGATAATGCACATACTAAGTCCAGTTGAGGCATCTGTCTGGGGTGATGTTGTACGAGCATTTATGTTTGTAATTGTTGGTACAGCAGTTGCCATCTTGAGTGAAAATAGTTATATCTTGCAAAGTAGAATACGAGAATATGGCAAAAACTTAGAACAGAAGGTAAAGGACCGCACTGTTGCTTTATTAAAGTTAGATAAAAAAAGCAGAGAGCTAAACCTTGAAATTAATGAACGTATACAAATAGAAGAAGCACTCCGGGACAATGAGAAAAACCTTGAGACAATTCTGGAAACAATGAATGAAGGATACTGGTCAATTGACAATGAAACCATAACACTTGACGTTAATCCTTGTATGTGCAGAATACTCGGTAGAGGGAAAGAGGAAGTTATAGGTCGCAAGATTTATGAGTTTATCGATAGTGAAAATGTGGACATATTTGGAAAACAAATCAGCCTACGTGATAAAGGGGAGCAAAGCATATACGAAATTGTTTTGCTACGCCCTGATGATTCAAAGGTTTCTTGCATTTTTGCTGCAACACCACGTTATGAAAATGGAGCTAAAGTTGGCTCTTTTGCAATAGTTCAAGATATTACCGAGCGTAAAAAGACAGAGAAAGAGCTGCAGGATGCATACAGCAATTTAAAGAAAGCAAAAGAAGAGGCAGAGCATGCTAACCAGATGAAATCCATCTTCCTGGCAAGTATGAGCCATGAATTAAGAACGCCTCTTAATTCTATCATCGGTTTCACAGGCATCCTTTTACAAGGACTTACCGGAGAACTCACTGATGAGCAGAAGAAGCAACTGAGAATGGTTTATGCAAGCTCGAAGCATTTGCTATCTCTTATTAATGACCTTCTGGATGTTAGTAAAATAGAATCAGGTGAATTGAAACTGCACTTCACAGAGTTTAACCTTAATAAAACCGGAAGAGAGATGATGGCTGTCTTTGTGCCAAAGGCAAAAAAGAAAGGGATAAAACTTATTTGTGATGTACCTGATATAAATCTGGTAAGTGATGAGAGGCGTTTCAAACAGATTCTGTTGAATTTGGTAAGCAATGCGGTCAAATTTACAGAAAAGGGAGAAGTGGAAGTCAAAGGAACAATAAAAAAAGATAAAGACATAGAGATTACTGTAAGGGACACTGGTACCGGAATAAAGAAAGAAGATATTCATAAATTATTTGAACCATTTAAACAATTAGAGTATACTTTCCCTAATGAAAAAGGAACAGGACTTGGGCTGCACCTTACTAAGAATCTGGTTCAGCTCTTAAATGGCGATATAAGAGTGAAAAGCAAATGTGGTAAGGGTAAGGGTAGTAAATTTATAGTTACATTTCCATTAAACTATGAAGGATGATATTTTAAAGCGAATAAAATCAAGTAAAGAATTTAAAGCAAAGATTTGTTTGTAATCAGATAGGGGGCAAAATGAAAAGAATTCTGGTAGT
>DAOWNX010000074.1 GCA_030642335.1 Caldisericota bacterium | reverse complement strand
TTTATTTTAAGTGCCTCTGGGGTTATATTAAACTCTGTAGTAAGTTTATCTCCAAAACGTTCTTTTTCAATCCTTAAATATGAACGTACAAGCCGTATCTCATCAGATAATTCCACAAAATTTGATTTTCTATCAAGTGTCTCTCTCAAAATAAAGCTTAAGTGGTGTATAAGATTTCTTCCCTTTTCAGGATCCTTTCTGACAATATATCCAATTGTATTTAAAGTGTTGAATAAAAAGTGCGGGTTTATACGTGCCTGTAAAGCTTTCAACTGCGAGCGTGTTCTTAATTCTTTCTCTTTTTCTATCTCGTTAAGTTCAATCTGTGTAACAAGAATTGCAGCGAGTCCTTTAGCAAGTTCTTCATCCAGTAAGGTTACTGCATTCCTTTCGACTCTATATAATTTCAAAGTACCAAAGACTTCTTCGTCAGTCGTTTTCAGTGGTACAACAATACCTGAAGAAATAGGACAATTTTTAAAATTGCATCCAACTTCCTTTTCATTTCTTAAAAGCATTGTTTTGCCAGTTTTAATCGCTTCCATTGTTGAAGACGTCCTAAATGGAAAACCTACTTTATGATGATCTTCTCCTGTACCAGAAAAAGCAAGTATTTTATCCGTATCGGTAATCGCAACAGCATCAAGATTTGTATTCTTAAGAATAATGTGCACGGCCGCATCTGCAGTATCTTCAGATAAACCCCTACTTAGAATAGGGAGTGTTTTCTCTGCTATTTTAAGTACCTTTTCTGCTGTAATCGCACTGACTTTTTCCCTCTCTCTCATCGAGACTTGAATTACAAGAAGAAACAAAGCAACGCCAAAAGGGTTAGCTAAAATCATTGGTCCGGATATCGTCTTTACTAAAGAAAGTGCCTCTGGGAAAGGCCTTGACATAAAAAGAACAAGCCCCATATGTACTACTTCTGCAATTGCTGTAAATATAGCACCGGGAAGAAAGGGAAAAACTTTACCTCGCTTTGTTGTATACAAAATACCTGCTATTGTACCATTTAATATTGTTGCAAGAGCACAAGGAGCAGCAGTAAATCCACCTAAAGAAAACCTATGTACACCTCCTATAAGACCTGCGATAAGGCCTACAAACGGCCCTCCGAAAAGGCCTCCACTTATAGCACCTACATCTCTTATATTCGCTATTGCGCCATTTACATCAGTCCCAAGATAAGTCCCTAAAATAGAAACACTGCCAAAGAAAACACCCAATATAATCTGTTTTCGCAAAGAATCTTCCAGATTAAATAGAACTCTTATAACAGGTGTCTGGGTAAGAATGAACCCAACTGTTACAATTACGGAAAGCCCTACCGTAAGAGATATATAAATACCAAATATCCCCAATTTGGAGAGGTAATAAATATTTGTCACGAAATTTTGAAACCTCCTTATAACAATTTTTATTTTTTCAGTATAATTATACTATGCTAGGTAAAAAATTAGAAATTAATAAAATAGCTATCAACAAATTTACATTTGGACCACTTAAAACAAATTGCTACGTAGTAAAAAACAGCAATGATATTATAGTAATTGACTCAGGTATATTAAAAAAAGAAGAAGAAAATGAGCTCATAGATTTTATAAAGTCGCTTAATGGGAAGCTTTGTTTTATTATCAACACGCACGGACATTTCGACCATATCGGTGGAAACAACATTTTAAAAAAATCTTTTCCTGACGCAAAGATATTAGTTCATAAAGAGGACAGGAAAAAACTTACTTCCTCCGAAAAAAATGGTTCAAAAGAATTTGGTTTGAATATTACTTCGCCTGATTGCGATAGAGAAGTAAAAGACAAAGAAATAATTAATTTTGGTGATTGTTCTCTTACGATAAAACATACCCCGGGACATACTAAGGGAAGTATCTCGCTTGTAGGCGATGGATTTATATTCACAGGGGATACGCTATTCGCCGGAACAGTAGGTATAGCAAGAGAGTACAAAAATGCATTTAATGAAATGATAAATTCAATTAAAGAAAAAATCCTAATACTCCCTGATGATTTTATTATTCTCCCCGGACACATGGAAAACAGCACAATTAGAGAAGAAAAAATGTTTAATCCATTCTTGCAATAATTGTTTATAAACCGTACATTCAACCATAATGCACCTGAATTTTCAACAAAATGAATACACTTGTCTAATTCTTTCCTGCAATTATAATACGGTAGGTGATATATGAACAAAAAAAATTTCCTCAGCGCTTTATTGATTATTTTTATTACAGTTGTATTTTACGGATGCAAAAAAAGTGGGAAGGTAATGCTTCTTGACTCTATATTTAATAGAGTAGAAATAGAAAACGATGTTGTTTATGCTACAGTTGAAAATGAGGAAGGAAAAGAAGAACCGCTAAAACTCGACATATACCAACCGCTAGGGGATTTATCCAGCACAAGACCTCTAATCGTGTGGATTCACGGTGGGGGATTTAAAGAGGGTAACAAAAAAAATAAAGGGATAGTTCAACTATGCAAAGCATTTGCAAAAAGGGGGTATATTGCAGTATCTATCAACTACAGGTTAAGAAAAACACCAATGATAGATATAGGGAGCACAATAGAAGACTCAGTAGCAGATACAATAAGCGCACTCAATTATCTTAGGAACAATGCTTCAAAATACAGAATTAATACTTCCCAAATCATAATAGGAGGCTCGTCTGCGGGTAGCGTTACTGCACTCTACACTGCCTGTAAAGAAAATCAATCAACGAGTAAAATTTTTGCCGTTGTTAACCTCTGGGGAGCATTATATGATAGCAGCAACATCACATCCCACTTTCCTCCAACAATTATTATACATGGCACAAATGATTATATAGTCCCATATCAATACAGCATAGAGCTTCAAGATAAACTAAAAAAACTTGGAATAACATACGAACTCCACCCAATAGAAGATGAAGGGCATGCGCCGTGGAAATATACCGATGAGATAATAAATTGGGTGTCACATTTTTTATTCAACCTAATTGATTAAAAATCTTCATTTTGTTTATACATACAAGTCATAGATAAAACAAGTCTTAAGACAATACATATCCTACCCTTTGTTATCGCGTGCTTGTTACATCACCTTTATCTTCATTTAATTTGAAAAATCAAGAAGCAAATTATATAAAAAAATGGAATTTTATACGAAATAGTTAAAATCCTATCTCTCTGGTGAACGGTTTTTGGACTGATAATAACGAGTGAGCCACATGCTGAGGCCGTCAAGCCCGGGAAACAGCACTCTTTCTTGAATATTTGACTGATCAAGTTTGTCTCTTATTTCCCATTTTATTTCTTTAGGTATGATTATTCTTTTATAAATCTCCGGATGTTCATTAATTACGTCTCCCATACGCAATTTTGCAGAAGCTGTAATTGAGTGCAGCGCAAACTGGTTGATAATACGCTGATCCATTGATGGGGGTTCAAAAAACAAAGCAAAATCTTTATCAACCTTCAACAAATCTTCTATTACAGGATAGATTTTCTGAAGCATCTCCGTAGTAAAAATATCTGCATTTTCTTCTTTGAGCAGTTTTTTGAATCGATCTGGAAGCAATTCATGCATTTTTATATAATCAACACACCAAATTATACCATCTCTATCATACTTATCGATCTCCTGGGTTGCAAAATGCATTGCGACAAGTGGCGAATATGTCCAATCTAAAAGACGCGTGGGAAGACCATGATGCCTTGCAACAGAAAACCATGTCAAAATAGAATGTTTAGAAAAATCTATTCCGCTATATTTGATAAAATTCTTTATAAGATGAGGTTCTAACTGCCAATATTTCCCGCCTAATCTCATAAGCACTGTATCTAAAGCATATTCTTTGTCTGAAAGACCTCTATACACATAATCCGACCGAAAACGCCCGATACTCTTAAGTGTCCTTGATTGGTTGTATAAAACTTCCATAACCTCCTGCCAGGAGTGTATCACATATTCATTCATATAATTATATTATAAAAACTTTGTTAAATTGCAACAAAATAGTAATAGCCCTTTGGAGGCTAAAAAATCGGTTATTAAGCTTACTTTATTTTTGATGAATTAGTGTAAAAAGTCAATCCCGTTTAAGCCACGTTATATATAGCAATTTGCCTTTTTTCCCAATGCTAATTTCTTTTTTCTTGTTTTTTCCTTTTTTGGAACTGCTTGCTACGCGAAGATGTATAATTTTTCTTCTATTCATTTCTGAAAGCTTTGCATCTAAATCTTTATTTGTAAATAAAAATCCCATCTTTTTTAATTCCTTCTTAACGTTAGATACCGGAACAAAATCATCCATACCTTTATTCATATTAACATTGTCATACGCAATAAGCATATCTTTCTCTGTAGGAAAACTGATAGGTCTGTCCATTCGCATATTAAGAAACACTTCATCTCTGTATTCAAAAACCCTGTCTACTTTTTCATTCAAATCTACAATACCTTGATAAATCTTCTTTGTAATTTTTTCTACTTCGTCCCGTGTCATATAATCGGATGCTCTTCTATTCTTTGTGATGCCAGGAACAATAAATTTGCCGCTACTATTTTTCTCAACTTTCCCTTCGTTTAGAAGATCTTCTAAAAATTGTTTTGTTAAAATGTAATTTGCATTCCTCGTACTCTTCGTTTCAGCAAGTGCAAAAACACTCACGCCCTTCTTACCTGCCTTTTTAACCATCTTCAAAATCCCTTCTTTACTTTTCATAAATACCTCCTTATACAAGCTTTATTTTAAAAACATCTCTAAACTGTTTTTTCATATACTCTTCATCTTCTTTTGAGAGACCTGCCACACATTTAGTCGGGACAACAATTTTATATCCGCGCATCACTCCGTCTGCTACTGTATAATGAACACATATATTCATCGCTACCCCCGTAATATAAAGAGTATTTACTTCAAGTATTTTCAATAAAGTATGAAGAGTAGTACCATAAAAACCAGAATAACTCTTTTTCTTAATTACATAGTCATTTGTGTCAGGCTTTAGTTCCCCAATAATTTCCGCACCTTTTGTGCCTTCAACACAGTGAGGAGGCCACAATTCAAATTCTGGATCATTTTCTAAATGTGAATCACAAATATATATGACGGGAAGCTCATTTTTCTCAAATTCCATATGTAAATCATTGATGAAGGGGACGATTTCTTTTGCGCCTTTCACCTTGAGCGCTCCTCCGTCCTCCACAAAATCATTCAGCATATCTATAATAAGAAGTGCCTTTTTCATACTTCCACCCTCCAACACTTTTCTTTCTCTTCAAATATTATAACGCATTTTTTATTTTATGAATAGCAAAGAGACTTTAGATATCAAGATAAGTGA
>DAOWNX010000011.1 GCA_030642335.1 Caldisericota bacterium | reverse complement strand
CGCTTTCTTCAAAATAAATTGTTTCTTTTTTTCCGTTCAGCACAAGTGTAATCTTTTCCATTACCCCACCTCCGTGTCCCCATCAATTACAGCTTTGATCTTATCTGGTGTAAGCGGAATTTCGTAAAAATCATAACCAATTGCATCATAAATTGCATTCAATATGGCAGGGGCTACTCCTACCATTGGATGTTCTCCTATTCCTCGCGCCCCAAATGGCCCTATTTCGTCATGAGTTTCTACAAACTCTATCATTTGTTTTCCTGGCATATCGTAAATTGTTGGCAGTTTATACTGCAACAAGTTGGCATTAACCAATTTTCCGTTTTTATCAAATTTTATCTCTTCCATAAGAGTCTCACCAATGCTCATAACAACCCCGCCTACAACCTGCCCTCTGGCATTGGATGGATTTATTACTCTCCCTATGTCAATAGAGGTAGCAAAGTTATCAATAATAACCTTACCCGTTTTCTTTTCAATCCGAAGTTCACACCCTTGAACACCCATCGTATAACTCACGCCTGTCCTTCCCATTCCTGTTTCCGAATCTGGATTTTGAGCACCTGGCAACCTGAAATCGCTTGACACCTGAATAACATCACCGATTGTTGTTCCGTCTTTCATAATATAACCACGGCAAATCTTGCTAACAGGAACTTTTACATCCGGATATGATCTGTCATAAACATAATTGCCATCATATTCAAGCACACTAACATCTCTATGCAGTACTAAAGCTGCATTTTTCTTCAACATCTCGATTGCTTTATTTGCAGCTTTTATTATGGCGTTGCCTCCCTGGAATGTGAACATAGACCCTACTGTTTGCCACTCCCATGGCGAAAATTGTGTATCAATTTCATTGTAAACTCTAACTTTTTCTAAAGGCAATTTTAATGCTTCTGCAGCAATCTGCCTTACAAGGATAAAGAGCCCTTGCCCGACATCAGCACCAGCCATATTAACAGAAACACTTCCATCAACATTAAATTTTATATGGCATCCTTTAGATGCAAATGTTGGAGCTTTTGGAGATTTAATCAACCCGGCAACACCTCTTCCATAATAATAATTTTCATCTTCTTCTGGCTTTTCTTTGGAAAATATCACTCTTTCCACATTATCAATACATTTATACAGATCTCCATCGCTCTTCTTCATCATTTCCCCGACAACATTTGATTTACCTTCCGAGAGAAAATTTTTCTTTCTAACATCATCTGGGGACATATCTAGTTCCCGGGCAATAATGTCCACAAGACGCTCAAGAGGAAATTGTATTTCGGGATGTCCATAAGCACGCAATGCTCCAACTGGTGGAGTATTTGTATAAACAGAGTATCCAGTTACGTCAGCATTAGGAAACTCGTAAACTCCGCCTGCGGATTGTGTTGCAACAATTAATACATTCGATCCTGTATCTGCGTATGCCCCTGTAGATAAGTACAGTTTTGCTTCCATACCAGTAAATATGCCATCTTTCTTTGCTCCGATTTTCATTTTTGTTCTTATGCCTCGCCCTAGAAACGTACTTGTAAAATCTTCCTGTCTTGAGACTCTCAATTTTATTGGATGTCCCGGGACAAAGCTTGCAATATATGCAATAAGCGGACCTAGCGAGGGGTCAGATTTATAACCAAAACACCCTCCTATATATGGCACATGAACCCTCACATCACTTATGGGAAGATCAAATAAATTTGCAACTTCCTCTCTTACAGCAAAAGATCCCACATTGGATGTCCAGATTTCAATTGTATTATCCATTCTAAAGAGAGCTATTGCACCATGTACTTCAATAGCTGCTGCCGACATAAGCGGAAAATTAAACTCTCTTTCCACAACAACATCTGCCTCTTTAAATCCTTTGACAGCATCACCCTTTTTTATCCTGTAATGTACAGCAATGTTTGTTTTTGGTATTGGTTCATAAAGAGGAGATACATGAAAATATTCATCACTATTTTCATGTATAAGACATACACCTTCTTTGATTGCTTCCATTGCATCGGTGTAGACTGGAAGCGGTTCATATTCAACTCTTATTTTTTTAAGTGCCTCTCGCGCATGTTTCTCAGTATCACCTACGACTGCTGCCACTGCATCGCCAATATGACGAACTTTATCCACAGCCATAGGCATCATATCTTTTATACAATCACCATAATGTTTTTTCCATCTCTTACCCGTTATGACTTTATACACGCCGGGCATTTTTTCAGCTTCTAATGTATCGATAGACAAAATCTTAGCGTGAGCATATTTTGGATGTAATATTTGAGCA
This sequence comes from Caldisericota bacterium, assembly GCA_030642335.1. Taxonomy (GTDB): domain Bacteria; phylum Caldisericota; class Caldisericia; order Caldisericales; family Caldisericaceae; genus UBA646. Next base: position 9,187 of record DAOWNX010000011.1, on the reverse strand, counting down.
TGAAGCATCCCGGGGAGCTTAATATCGTCAATGAATATGGCTTCACCAGTTACTCTCTCTAAAACATCAGGACGATATTGAACATCTTTGCCAATATGTTTAAAACTCATTTGGTTCACCCCTCTGAATCATTTTGAATTTTAAATACAACGTCATTATACATAAAAAAAATTGCACAGTCAAGAAAATTAATTACACCTGCTTGGTAAGATTAAAGAAATAGAGTAATAATGCTAAATAAAAAGCACCTATTTATCCCAATTAGAAAATTTTAGCAAAAACCAGCGTAAAAACTAGATTTAGCAAGTACTAATGTTAAAAATTATTTGCCTATACAAAAACGCGAAAAAATTGTATCAAGAATTTCCGTTGAAACTTTCTCTCCCGTGAGTATTCCCAGCAAAATAATTGCTTCTTTTAGCTCTTCCGAAACAAGTTCGTCTCTGCCTGAGTCCACAAGCTCTTTTGCCTTTTCAAGATGCTTGACTACACCCTTTAAACAGTTCTTTTCTCTCTCTGTTGTGATAAAGAAAGTCTCTATCTCTTTAGGGAGGATTTCATCATAGATTATCTGCTCGAGAACCTTAATACCTTTCTTCTTAAGCGCAGAAATTTGAATAATATCTTCATTATTAAATAAACTTTTTAGCTCTTTTATTGTGAGTTTTGCCGGGAGATCTGTTTTATTTAATACAATAATACGATCCTTTCCGTTTGTAAGTTTGGCAAATTTTTTGTCTTCTGCTGTAAGTATTTCACTTGCATCAAACATAAAAAGTATAATATCTCCCTGTTGAATTGCTTTTACACTTCTTTCTTTCCCTAAAACCTCAATAACATCTTTAGTTTCTCTTACTCCTGCCGTATCGATAAATCGAACAGGAATGCCAAAAAAATCTATCATCTCTTCCACTGTGTCCCTTGTTGTGCCTGGAATTTCACTGACAATGGCTCTATCGAATTTTAAAAGAGCATTAAGCAATGTAGATTTCCCAACATTTGTCCTTCCTGCAATCACAACCTTTGTCCCTTCTTCAATTCTTTTTCCTGTTTTGTATGTTGAAAGCAGCAAATTAATGAGATTAAGAACATCTGTGATTTGCTTTTCAAGTTGGCCAGCATTTAATGTCTCTACATCAAACGGAAAATCTATTGCTCCTTCTATGGCTGAGATAGTATAAAGTAATCTCTTTTTTATCTCGAATATTTTATCGCTTATTCCACCAAAAAGTCTGCCTGATGCAACCTTTAACGCCTTCTCTGTTTTTGCTTCAATCAATTCAATTACTGCTTCGGCTTCAATAAGATCCAGCTTGTCATTAAGAAAAGCACGCTTTGTAAATTCTCCTCTTTCCGCAAGACGTGCACCAAGTTTAATGAGGATCTTAACCACTATCTCAAGATTTTTTACTCCGCCATGCATCTGAAGTTCAAAAACATCCTCCCCCGTATAGGAATGCGGAGATTTAAAATAAATGGCAATACCTGCATCGATACGCTCTTTCGTATCCGGATTAAAAATATATCCGGTATAAACCGTTCTGGGCTTTTTAACAGTTGTAGAAAAAACTTTCTGCCCTATAAAAAAAGTGGCGGGGCCTGAAAGCCTCACCACTCCTATTCCACCAAAACCTTTTGGCGTAGAAATTGCTACAATTGTATCATTCACTTTTTTAAATCAACTACAACATATCTTCTTGGCTCTTTCCCGGCACTATGTGTCCAGATATTAGGGTAGTTATGCAGAGCCATATGAATAGTTTTTCTAGCAGAGGCAGACATCGGTTTAAGGGAAACAGGCTCCTTTAATCTCTTTGCACGCAATGCTGCATTTAAAGCAATAGTCTTAAGCATTTCTATCTGTCTCAACTTGTACCCATTAATATCTAACATAACCATTGGAAAATTTCTATCCTCTTTGTGTGCATATATATTTAATATGTACTGAAGGGAACGCAAAACAATCCCTTCTTTCCCTATAAAGAGTCCTGGGTTAGAAAGCCCTTCGATGTTAACATAGTAGTTTCCATATTTTTTTTCTATAACAACGGACGGATTTTCCTCTGCTACCTTAAAAAAACTTTCAAGAAAATTGTTTATTTCTCGTTCTTCCATATTATTTTTCTTCTTTGCCTTTTTTAGGAACTATTTGTGTTACTCGTGCAAGATGCTTCAAAATATATAGTTGTTCTCCTGCTTGAACAAATGAGAATGTAATCCAGTAAAGAAGCAAAGATGGAGCCCACTTGATTGACCATACTGCAAAAATAACCGGCAAGAAATACATCATCATTTTCATGTTCTGCTCCTGTACCTGCCCTGGCATTTGTGAAGTCTTACTCTGAACAAACATAGACACAAGAACAAGTACCGACATAATGTAATATGCATCAGGGGTATTTAAATTACTAAGCCATAGAAAACGCTCAAGGTTAAACGGTGCATAATTAGTAAGCGAACCAAATAAAACAAGGAGCAACGGCCACTGCACAAGCAGCGGCAAACAACCTCCAAACATACTCACATTGTGCTCTTTATAGAGTTTCATTGTTTCCTTATTTGCTTTTTGAGGGTCACCTTTATACTTCTTTTGAATCTTTTTAATTTCAGGCTGGAGTTTTGTCATTCCTGCAGTAGATTTAAACTGTTTTTTTGTTAACGGGTGTGTAAGAATCTTAAGCAACAGCGTAACAAGAATAATAGCAAGTCCATAGTTAGGAATAAACCTATGTACAAATTCAATAACATCCCTCATAGCCTTATAAAATTTATTTGGAACAACAAGATCGATGATTCCATTCTTTGTGATTGTTTGTAGTGTGCCGTTATTATCCCTATAACTCACTTGAAATGTCACCGGGTATGCTCTCGTATCAATATAATCGTAAGAAGTAATTGTAAATGTAGCTGTCACCGCTTTCCCAGATTCAACAATAGCAGTGTTGGCTATTTCTTTTATATCGACTTCTCTTGCCCCCTTCCATAATTCAAAGGGCGATAGGTCAGAACGGTTGTCAATTGAAATAAATTTTACTTTCACATCAGAAATAAAATCAGTTGTATTGTTCGTAATGCGGACCGAAAGAGGAATATTTTCCATAGGCCTTCCTCTTCCTGCAATTTGTACAATCACACCAGATTCAGTCACATCTGGAAAACTTACTCCACCGGCACATCCTGTAATAAAAATTGAAAACATAAGCATTCCAATCAAAATTAAAAGTAATTTCTTTTTCATATATCCTCCTTATGGAACAGGGTCATATCCTCCAGGGAAAAAAGGATTACATCGCAATACCCTTTTTACCGCAAGCCATCCGCCTTTCTTTATCCCATATTTTTCAACTGCTTGAACTGCATAATCAGAGCAAGTTGGGATAAAACGGCATGTCGGTGGTTTTAACGGTGAAATATAACGTCTATAAAATTTAAGAACGAAGAGTAAAAAAGTTTTCATTCCTTACACTCCTTTCTTAAAATCCCTGACAAATCTATTAAAACATCCTGCATTTTAACAGTTGTTATACTTTTCTTTGCAACAATAACATAGCTTCTATCCTTCAATAGTTTATCCTCAATTTTCAAAAACGATTCTCTCATTAATCGTTTCGCTCTATTTCGCTTTACAGCATTCCCTACTTTTTTAGATGCAATGAATCCAACTTTTCCCTGTGTTCGATCCGAAACAAACACAACAATAAAATGCCCAAAGTATTTCTTTGAGTTTTCCAGTACATCTTTAAACTCTTTTCCTTTAAGCCTTCCCCACAATTTCACTCTATACTGAAAGCTTTATTCTACTTTTTGTTCTTCTTCTGCTTAAAATTCTTCTGCCACCGGGCGATTTCATCCTTTCCCTGAACCCAAAATGCCTAGCACGTTTCTTATTATGCGGCTTATAATTTATTCTCATAAAAAACCTCCTTAAAATTTCACATTTTACTATATCAAAACTTTAATAATAGTCAACCATTTTTTCTCCAGTTTAGTCCTTCATCTTGCAAACAGGGCAAAGTGGACCATCACCTTTAAACAAAGCACCACATTTCTTGCATGTCTTATAACCTAACTGCTCCTTTAACCTCTCATTTTTTTTATAAAAGGTAAGTAGTTCAACATATTTCTCTTTAAGCTCTCTCTCGACCTTTAATCTATCCGCTACAGATTTTACCCAATCAATATCGCTTTGTGTAAGTTTTATATCCTGATAAGAAAGATATTCATCTTCTTTGGCTCTTCTCCCTACCTTCTTTTGTATTTGTGATACTAATTTAAATTTAATATTTTTGATTGGTGAATCTGGGATACTTTCGTTAATTTTCTTTAGTATATCCGCTTTCATGAATGTAAGTTCTCGCATAAATAATGGACTTATCACTCCTATAAAAATTGTATTTTCTTTATAAAAAATAGGTGTTGTATAGTTGGAAAGTTTTTCACCAACAATCTCGTCCCACTTTAAAAGCGCAAGATTTCCTTTAATTTTGACATAAATTTGCTTTTTTTGGAGAACGCTGTCTAAAATATATTTAAGAGTATTCATAATGAAATAATCTTTGCTTTATCGAGTACGTCCTTAGGAATAATATTTAAATTCAGGGTTGTTAAAAATATTTGCCCGTCTTCTGTCATTCTCAAAACATTTTTGCGGCGTGTTTCATCGAGATCAGAAAAAAAATCATCCATTAAAAGTATTGGTTCTTCCCCTCTTTTTTCCATAATAGTTTCCTTTTCTGCAAAGCGCATTGCAAAGGCTATACTATATGCCTCACCTAAAGAGCTAAACTCTCTTACCTGGATGCCGTCCATTAAAATTTCTAATTCATCAAGATGCGGACCAAAAAGTGTTCGTTTCCTTTGTATTTCTGTGTTTTCCATCCCATCCTTTAATAATTTTTCGGTTGGAGATGGGTTATAAATAAACTCTATTTTTACATTTTTATCAGAAATTTTATAAAAGTTTTTTTGCACAATATCATTAAGCAAGGAAACAGCTTCTTTTCTCTTCTGCTGTATTACTCGTCCCACCGGAATAATCTTATTAGACAAAATAGAAAGGAGTTCTCTAGATATAACCATGCCTTTAAGTAGAGCGTTTCTTTGGTATAGAAGAGTGTAATAATTCGATAATTCGGAATAGTATGTAGAATCCGTAAAAATTAACCAGTGATTTAAAAAATTTCTCCTTTTTTCAGGACCACCTTTTATAATATCCACTACTTTATAATTTAGAAAAATAACTGGAAGCATTCCTATAATTTCAAAAAACCCTTTTGCTTTTTTATGGTTTAACTGTATTTCTTTTTTCCCATTTCCAATTAAAATATCGATATTTTTTTTCTTTAAACTATCCTGAAAAATAAGGGAGATAAAAAAATACTGTTTATTAAAACTCACACAATTTAACAGATGACTAGTAATAAAGGATTTCCCTGAAGATGCTAAATATATCGACTCAAGTATTGTTGTTTTCCCGGTACTGTTTTTACCAGTAACAATATTGTAAAAAGAAGAAAAATTAAACTCGCTTTTTTTAAAAGACCTAAAATTCTCAATATGAAGAGAACTAATTTCCATTAAATTGTTGTGGTTTTCTTCTGCGGCATAATAATATAAAGATACGAATCATCACTTTTCCCTTTAATTTTAATTGGATGTAAGGAACTGTTCATTCCAAACACTACTATATCATCGTTTATATGGCTTATGCCATTAATTAGTTTTTCTCCATGAAGTATTACAGAAAGTTCTGCGGTTCCTTCAAATTTAACACTCTCTTTTCCCTCGCTTATTTCAGGTAGCACAGCCTCTATATTTAGATTACCTGCTGAAAATGTTAGAACTATTTTCTTTGTGCTACTCCTTGCAAGTACTTCTACTCTATCTAAAGCAGGCAAGAGTTCATCTTTACGCACTTCTGCATAAAATTCATCTTCTTTGGGAATAACAGCTTCATAAGGAGGAAATGAGCCGTTTATGAGTAGGGATAAAATATTAACATTAGATGTATTAAAAGAAATTTGGTTTTTATCAGATATAATATCAACCGTTTCTTCTTTTATTTCAACTTTATTTAAAATATCCAACGCTTTCCATGGGATAATAAATAATTCCTCTTGAACACCCTCAACTGGAAAGTTACTAAATGCAAGACATGTACTATCAGTAGCTACAAATCTAAGATTATTATCTTTAGAATCGAATAGTATTCCTTTAAACTCTTTTCTACTTTCTTCTCTTTTAGCTGTAGCAAATATTGTATTTTCAGTAAGTTTTTTTAGTATTTTCATAGGAATAGTTATCTTTATTTTTTCCTCTATTTCTGGTAGTAGAGCAAACGCATTTGCATTAAAACAATTAAATTTATACTCGGATGTTCCCTGTTTAATTATTCCTTTATCGCTATTAACTAAAATTTCTGTTTGTTCTTCATTATTAAACTTTGAAATTATTTCTCTTAGTAAAGCAAACGGTAATACTGTTTCTTTTGGTTCGCCGGGTTCAATTTCTATGTCCCCTTTTACTGTATTTTTAACTCCCTGCTCAAGATTTGTAGCAACAAAAGTAACATTAGTACCATCAACACGTATTAGTACGTTACTTAAAATAGGGTCTATTGATTTGGAAGAAATTACTTTTCCTACATTGTTTAAAGCTGTCAAAAATTCTTTGTTCGGTAATTTTATTTTCATCTTATCCACTCCTTTATTTTTATTATTTTACTCTTTAATATTTAAAATATCATAATAGTAATAATAAGGCGCTGTATTATGTGCAAATGTTTATTCTATGTAGGTTTTTATTAAAAAATACTGTTTATATGTTTGTTGGTAAGTTTCAATCTTTTCAACATTATCCACAGCATAAAACTTATCCACAAAAAAAATTATTTTTTCTACATAGTTTTCCACAGTTAATTCCCAGACTTGAGTTTTTTTGTAATATCTTCTATTAATGCTTTCATTGTCTCTTGTTTTTCAGCTTCTTTTCCTATCTTAGCACAAGCGTGCATTACCGTAGTATGATCTCTCCCACCAAAGGAGCTTCCAATCAATGGGAAGGATGAATCAGTAAGTTGTCTTGCAAGGTACATTGCAATTTGTCTTGGTATTACAATATCTTGTGATCTTTTTCTTTCATCTAGTGCGGCCTCAGAGGTATTGAAATATTCAGAAACAACTTTTTTAATCCTCTTTATTGTAATAGGTTCGTTGTTAGTCTGAATTACGTTTGATAGTATTTTCGTTGCAAACGCAAGAGTAATCTCTTCATTTGTTAATGATGCGGATGCAACCAACCTGACTAATGCTCCCTCTAATTCACGGATATTGGAAAAGATATTCTTTGCTACATAAAAAAGGACGTCATCTGGCACGCTAATATTTTCTAGCTCTGCTTTCTTTTTTAAGATTGCCACTCTTGTTTCAAAATCCGGAGGCTGTATATCTGCTACAAGACCCCATTCGAAACGGGTTAAAAGCCTTTCCTGGAGGGTTGCTATTTCTTTTGGAAGACAATCAGATGTAATCACGACCTGTTTACCTGCATCGTGTAGTGAATTAAACGTATGAAAAAATTCTTCTTGGGTACGTTCCTTCCCTGCAAGGAATTGAATATCGTCAATAAGCAACACGTCTACAGAACGGTACTGTTTGTGAAAACGGTCTATCAGCTGGCTGTTACTACGCGCATTTTGGATAGCATAAATTACTTCGTTTGTAAATTTTTCTGTGGTAGTATAGATGATTTTCAAATCACTAAAGTTCCTTAATAGGTAGTGAGAAATTGCTTGCAAAAGATGTGTTTTCCCTAGACCTACTCCTCCATATATGTATAAGGGGTTATATGCTGTACCTGGGTTTTTGGCTACAGCCGTGGAGGCTGCATAAGCGAGCTTGTTCCCATTTCCAACAACAAAGTTTTCAAAGGAGTAGCGCTTTTTCAGAGTCAAGTTATTAATAACAATTTTCTGCGGAGACCCCTTTTCCTTTTCTCCCACAACAATTTCTACTTTTACATCTTTATTTTTTAACCCTGAAAGGGTACTTTCGATGAGAGATTTGTATTTTGTTTCCAGCCATTCTTTTACGAACTCCGATGGAGCATTCAGTGTAACTGCATTAGCTGTTTCTTTTTCGAGCTCAATTTTGCGAAACCATGTTTCAAATGTTGGCACGCTAAGGTGTTCTTTTAATTCGTTTAATGCTTTTTCCCATATATTCATATATGCTCCACCCCTTTAATTTACATTTTATTATACAGCTAAGTGGAAAAAAATAAATATCTCTAAAGATTTTATCAAATAAAATTTTTTCTTGCCGTTTTTAAAAGCAATGATGATAAAATTATTTAGCTTCCTCTTTTCGGTTTAAATTTGTGAAATTATTTTCCGAAGCTTAAAAAGTAAAGTTTTAATGAAAAAAGGCGCGAGATTTTTCTCGCGCCTTCAAGGCTTATAAATTCTTTTTGATTAATTATGGCTTTGGGTAGGTTATTTTTATTTCCCTTCTAACTCCTTCCCATTCTACAAGACAACCAAGATTTTCTGTAACAAACCGGATTGGAAGCATTGTTCTATCATTTATAATAATGGGTTTTACATTGTGATTATCATTATCTATCCATTCTCCTGTTCCATTGACTTTTGCCTTTGGATTATCTATCCATAGTTCAATTATTGTACTTTTAAACTGAATTGTTACTTTTCTTGCTGTACCGTCCCAGGCAATCGTTCCTCCTAAACCTTCAACAATTGCTCTAATCGGGACAACTGTCCTTGCCCATTTTGCAATAATAACAGGCTTTGTTCCTCTTCCCGGATCTATTTCCTGTTTTACTTCATTTATATACATATTCGGATTATCAATGTACAAGCGTATTATTATCTGTTCTATTTTAGGTGGAGTTGCAGCAGAAACTTCATTTGAATAATCAGAGTATCCCAGAGAGCTATATGCCCTTATCCTGTAATAATAAGTTGTGTTAGGTAGAAGGAATATATTGTCGTAGGAAGTAACGCCAGTCCCAACGGTTGCAAGAACAGAATATGTTCCACCGGCTTCCTTTCTCTCTATCTTAAACCCATCTTCATTATCACTATTATCTGTCCATGTTAATGATATTTCACTACTGCTTACAGCTGTTGCTGAAAGCCCGGTTGGAGCAGAAGGAATCGATCCGCATACGG
>DAOWNX010000126.1 GCA_030642335.1 Caldisericota bacterium | reverse complement strand
CAGTATAGGTGTGCTATTAACAAGTTTAGATTTGTTGACCGAAAGTTCTGGTGGTTCAAAATCCGTCTTTGTAAGTTCTAAATTTATTTCTGTGTCGTTTGCAACTTCTATATCATTTTCTATCATTTCAAATCCATTTTTCTCTAGCGCTATGTGATGAAGTCCTGGTGCTACTAAAATAGAGAGTGGCGTAATGTATTCCGTTTTTTCATTATTTAGGGTAAGTGATGCTCCTTGTGGGATTGTCCCAATGGTTAAAAGGAATTTTCCAGTCGAATATGGTTTAGTTGATAAAACGGGGATTATATTAGTATTTAGCTCGATTGGCTGGCTAACTCCGATGCATTTTAACACAACTTGAAAACTACTCATATTATTTGGTGTTTCATCTATTTCTGAAATTAAATGATATTTTGTAAATTTTTCCCCATTCATAATGAATTTTTCTTGTATAATTGCCCCATTGCTGTCTAATAGCTCTTCTTTCAGTGTAAAATATGGAATATCCACTGTTTTATTTGTTACCGATATTTTGATATTCTCTTCGTCTATTTTTATTGTGGTGGCAAGCTTTACTGGTATCACTTCTATTTCTACTGTTTCGCCAAAAATTTCTTCATTGTTTGTGAGTAACTGCATGTGGATTTGAATACTATTGGTTAGTGGTGGAACCTGAATATAAAATGTAGTAAATTCTCCATTCTCTATATTATTTTCGAGCTTAGAGGAAATAATATTTATATTTTTTGGAGGTAGAATTGTTGTAAGGGAAAAATCTTTTTCCCACATAACCTCTCCATTATTAAACACTTTTATTGGCAGGTTCGTAGCAGTTTCTTCCGGTACATAAAAAGAAATGTTTTTTTCGGAAAATTTAGAAGAAAGTTTTTGACTCACGCCAAACCACCGCGTGTATACTTTAACAAACAGATAGTTTCCTCCAATATATACACCATTATCCTGATAATAACCGCCAATATAAGGAGTATAGAGGTAGAGAGCCGCTGTCGCCGCATTTTCAGGGATAACTACATTTTCAATGTATTTGGGATCATCAAGGGTTTTGTGAGATTTGCCTACTTCCCATCCATATTCACTTGCTTTAATATCAAAGGCATATCTTAAAAGGTTTGTTCCGTTATCAACCTGTGTGGCAAAAGTAGATGGTTTGTGATATCCCATCGCATAATCCAATGCATGCTGGTTGTAAGTAGTTGCTGCAATTAAACTCTCCTCCTTTTGTATTGTGGCTATGATGACTTTTGGATTTATTTTGTATTTTTGAGCTGCATTGAAAATTATTTGCGCTGCTGTTTCTCCATTTTCTTGATAAAAAGGAAGGATAATTCCTTGTTGGAAAAGAAAATCATTTATCTCGATAAGATTCATGCTATTAAAGTCGGTAAAATCCTCGTTGCTGATAAGAAAATTCTTATTAAAAATAAAAGTTTTGCCTGAAATTTTCGGAACGTATGCAAAAAGAAGAAACAGCAAAAGTAATATAGCGCAAATTTTTTTCATCTATTTATATGTATCCGGGTCCTTAAAAAATAGTGCAGCTATGAACATAAGCGCCATAGGAACAATTCCAAAAAGGACGATTGCAGATGTGATACCACGGGTAAGTGCTCCAAGCTCTGGCAGAATAAAACCTCCCAGGTTAGCAGCAATGAGAACTATTCCACTGCTAACTCCAGCATATGCAACGCCAATTTTTGAATATGCACTTGGAAGATGTACACCTAATGGATACATTGGAAAAAGCGCAAAACCCAATATGATGCCATTTATAATAAATGAACCGAGCCCGGAAAGTCTGGGTATAAGGAGTAGCATAATTATGCAAATTATGGGAAGGGTTACAAGAAATATTTTTACTTTCTTTATGTGGTGACTTATATTAGGTACCGTCATTGCTCCTATAAGACATCCCACAAGAATCATACTATGTACAATTCCTGCCTCGGTTGGCGTAATACCTTTGAATTTTGTAAGAATTGCTGGATACCAGCCTGCAAGCCATGCAAAAACGCCTATATCTAAAAAAGCAATAATCATAAGCGGGATCATTGCTTTTTCGGATAACACAATTTTTAGGCTTTGAACAAATGACGGTCTTTTTGGTGCTTCCATTTGTTTCATAAATTCTTGCATCCTTATTACAATTATATAAAGAATTGCGATAACTGCAGTAATTGCAGCGTAGACAAGTAATATGTTGAAGAATCCAAACTTTTTTACCAGTGGGTATGTGATGAGATATGTAATAATTTGACCCAGTGTAAGTGAGGCGGTAAGGCCTGCAACGCGAAAAGCTGCTTTTTCTTTTTTAAATAATCTGTAAGTAAGTGGAGCCCAGGATGTGAAGCAGAAAACAGCGCTTGTCGCAAAAATAATCTGGATTGTTAACAGAGCATAGAAATTTCCTATAGTGAAAGGTCGTATAATAACTGTTATTGCCATTATGAGTGCGGCAATAATTGTCGTTTTCTTTACATCTGTATCGGCGAGGCTGCCTGTAGAATACGATAAAAGTACAAGCATGATTGGTACGGATGTTATGAACAGAGCAAGAAGGAATCCGGAGACATGATACGTTGGTTCTATAAAAGACCCCAGTAGTGGTCCCCACATAAACCAATTAAAGCCAACCAGTGCTGTAATGAGTGCAAAAGCAAAATAGGCAAGATTATTAAACTTCTCTGGAGCAATTTTCTCTTTTCCCATGCGCTACTCCTTTTTAATTTTTCAATGATTATACTGGAATATCATACTTTTGTAAATAAATTTTGTCCTATTTTTTCCCGATTGTGTCTTCAGTAAACTATTTTAAAAGGGAAAATTGGGAATTTATGGATGACTTATCCATGGATATTTGAGCTTTTCTTATAATTTAATGATCCAAATATTTTGTCTATCTGTTACATAATGGATTTTCTCATAGAGAAATATTTTTACAAAGTTGAAGGCATTAATAAGGGTTATCTGGTGGCGGCGGAAGGATTCGAACCTTCGACATTCCGGATATGAGCCGGATGCTCTGACCCCTGGGCTACGCCGCCTAACGTATCTTTCTTTCAATTCTGCGATTATTTGCAGAATTTGATTTTTCCGATTCTCGCAAGAATTTTTTAATTTTTTCATCAAGACCGTTTTTAATTTCTGGTTTTTTTTCAATCTCGCCAATTTTTTTTACAAGCGCAAGATTTAGTTTACCATTCTTTTTTGTTTTTCCAACAGTCTTTACTACGACTCTTTCGCCTTCTTTTACAAAATCACTGGCATCTTTTACGTACACATTGCTAAATTGCGACACATGGATGAGTCCTACGTTACCATCGTCTAATTTTATAAATGCTCCATACGACATTATTTTAATCACTCTTCCGGTAAATTCTTCTTTGCCCATATGCTTATATACTATATTTATTTTCTGAAAAGTTTCAAGAGGTTTTGCCACATATT
>DAOWNX010000054.1 GCA_030642335.1 Caldisericota bacterium | reverse complement strand
TTTAGTAATTGATTTGTTTTAGAAAAGATTAAAAAGCATTATAATTTATTGATATGAAAATACATATTCTAACAATTTTTCCTGAGCTTTTTGAATGCGTGGAAAAAGAAGGAATTATTAAAATAGCAAATGAAAGAGGGTTACTGGATCTTTATTTGCATAATCTTCGTGATTATACAAAAGATAAACACAGGACAACCGATGATACTCCATATGGCGGTGGCGCAGGAATGGTAATGCTTGCAGGCCCGGTTATTGAGGGTGTTATTGATATAGAAAAAAAATTCGGGTCAAGTTACAAGGTGATACTTACTCCGCAGGGAGAACGGTTTACTCAAGAAACGGCAGGTTTCTTAAAAGATAAGGAATCTCTTCTTTTTATTCCGGCTCATTATGAAGGCATTGATGAAAGAGTGATTGAGCTAGCGGATATGGAATTATCGACCGGTGATTATGTGGTGAGTGGCGGCGAATTACCTACAATGGTTGTTATTGATGCAGTTGTGCGCCTTATCCCCGGAGTGCTTGGAAATAGATCTTCTTTGAGCGAAGAAAGCTTTGAGAACAACCTTCTTGAGTATCCTCAATATTCACGGCCGAGAGAAATATCTGGCAAAGAAGTACCGGATGTACTTATTTCAGGACATCACGAAAACATTAAAAAATGGCGATTAAAACAATCACTAAAAAGAACCCTGATAAAAAGACCAGATTTAATCCTTAAAAAAGGATTTACAAAGGAAGAAAAAGCGCTTTTGGAAGAAATAAAAAACGAAATGGAAGAGGTTTTAAGGGAGATACTAAACAGGTGAAGCTCTACACTGCTTTACTACACTATCCTGTATATAATAAAAATGGCGAAATAATTGTTACAAGCATTGTTATTCATGATATTCATGATATGGCGCGTGCCGGAAAAACATTTGGAGCAAAAAATTTATACATTGTGCAGCCCTTTGAAAAAGAAAGGGCAATTGTTGACCGAATAAAAAAATTTTGGGAAACAACCGGCAAAAAATATAACCCAAACAGGAATGAAGCAATCGAAATTGTCAAACTTTCTGAAAGTTTTGAAGAAACAATAGCAAATATAACTGAAAAGGAAGGCGAAAAACCCATCATTATAGGGACATCAGCGCAAGAAAAAGATGCAAGGATGATAAGTTATGATGAAATACGCAACTTTCTTAAAAAAGATACCCCGGTACTTATTGTGTTTGGTACGGGTTGGGGAATAGCCGGGGAAGCTCTTAAAAAAATAGATTTTTTCCTCCCCTCCATTAAAGGAACGGGCACATTTAACCATCTATCCGTAAGAAGCGCATTTTCTATTGTTCTGTACAGATTAAGTATTGCATCGTAGAAATTAAACTAAAAAAATCAGTATTATTCCATCTATTTTTTGTGCAAAATAGCCTAATCAAGCAAATCATACTTACTTTAAGCAGATTTTAGAAAATCTTGTATAACCTTTCTTGGAAGGCTCTGCGTATCTATAAGCCGTTAAGCATGTCTGTTGACTTTTAAAAAAAAATAATAATGATAAACTTTAAATAATCAAAAAAAGGAGGGGGAAATATGAAAAGTACAATTACAAACTTAACAAAAGCATTTATTGGGGAAAGCCAGGCAAGGAATCGTTATACTTTCTATGCAAATCTTGCTAAAAAAGAAGGATTTGAGCATATTGCGGAGATTTTTTTGTTAACAGCTGAAAACGAAAGAGAGCATGCTAAGTGGTTATTCAGATTAATTAACGACCTCAAAAAACAGAGCGGCGAAAACCTGGATGAAATAAAGGTCGAAGCAGTAGCTCCGACAATTTTAGGGAATACTGTTGAAAACCTAAAAGCAGCAATCGCGGGCGAAAACTATGAACATACTGAGATGTACCCGGAGTTTGCAGATACAGCAGAAAAGGAAGGTCTTCCTGAAATTGCACGACGAATAAGAGCAATTGCTGTTGCAGAAAAGCATCACGAAGAAAGATACAAAAAATTGCTGGAAGAAATCGATGGAAATACAATTTTCAAAAAAGACAAGAAAGTTTATTGGGTATGCAAAAAATGTGGTTATTTGCACGAAGGAGAAGAACCACCGGAAATTTGTCCATCTTGCAGCCATCCGAAAAATTATTTTGAACTTCAATGCAAAGGGTTTTAGATAACATAACGTAAAGAAAAAAGAAGTGAGGAACCATAAATGGAGAGCGATATAACAAATTTGAAGGCACTACATAAAATTTGTTATGGATTGTATGTGATAAGTTCTGTAAGAAATGAAAAGCTAAATGGCCAGATTGCAAATACAGTATTTCAAATCACATCGACTCCCGCAACAATAGCAGTAAGTATAAACAAACAAAACTTAACACACGAATTTATAAAGGAAAGCAAAGTTTTTACAGTTTCGGTTCTCGTAAAAGAAGCCTCAATGAAATTTATAGGGCACTTTGGCTTTAAATCAGGAAGAGAAATAGACAAATTCAGCGAGGTTAATTATAAATTGGGCGTTACTGGCGCTCCGATAGTTTTGGAATATTCAATAGCTTATCTTGAAGCTGAAGTCGTCAGCACAGTGGATGTAGGGACACACACCATCTTCATTGGAACAATAGTTGATGCCGATATATTAAATGAAGGCGAACCTATGACCTATGCGTATTACCATACTGTAAAGAAAGGTAAATCACCCAAAACGGCACCAACATATATAGAAGAAAAAAATCAAAAGGAGGAAAATAAAATGAAAAAGTATAGATGCGCAGTTTGTGGGTATATATACGATCCGGAAAAAGGGGATCCTGATTCTGGAGTTAATCCGGGGACACCATTTGAGCAACTACCGGATGACTGGGTCTGCCCTGTGTGCGGGGTAGAAAAAACAGAATTTGAGGAAGAGTAACGGAAATGTCAGTAAGAGAAATTAAATCCGATATTTATAGTGTCGGTGCAATAGATTGGGATAGAAAACTTTTTGATGAGCTTATTCCCTTGCCAGATGGGACAAGTTATAACTCTTATATAGTAAAAGGTAGCCAAAAAATAGCACTAATAGACACAGTTGACCCGGCAAAAAAAAAGGAACTTATAGCAAACCTTGAAGAGCTAAAAATAGACAAAATAGATTATATTATTGCTAATCATGCTGAGCAAGACCATTCAGGTTCTATCCTGAAGATACTGGAACTTTATCCTGATGCAAAAGTCGTAACCAATTTAAAATGCCAAAAAATGCTTATGGATCTTCTTTATATTAACGATGATAAATTCATCGTTATAGATGATGGAGAAACTTTGCCACTTGGAAATAAAACTCTTCAATTTATTTTTACTCCATGGGTTCATTGGCCTGAAACGATGCTTACATATCTTAAAGAAGACAAAATTTTGTTTACCTGCGACTTTCTTGGTTCACATTTTGCATCAGACAAACTTTTTGTTGAAGACGAAGCGGCTGTGTACCTCGCGGCAAAACGTTATTATGCAGAGATTATGATGCCCTTTAGAACTCCTATCAGGAAAAACATTGAAAAAATTTCAGAACTTGAAGTTGATATAATCGCACCAAGCCACGGGCAAGTTTACAAAAATCCTGAATTTATTATCAATGCTTATAAGGACTGGATATCCGATGAGGTAAAAAATGAAGTCGTTATTCCCTATATTTCAATGCATGGAAGTACCGCTAAAATGGTGGAATACCTTAAAAATACTCTTGAAGACAGAGGTGTAAAGGTAAAATCATTTAGTCTGACCGAAACAGATATAGGAGAATTGGCAGTTGCCCTGGTAGATAGCGCCACTGTAGTGATTGGTTCGCCAACCGTACTAACGGGACCACACCCTGCTGTTGTGTATGCTGCATCCCTTGCTAATGCTTTAAAGCCAAAAACTAAATTTGTGTCTATTATTGGTTCTTACGGATGGGGAGGGATGATGGTTGAGCAGCTCAAAGGGATGTTAGGCAATCTTAAGGTAGAATTACTTGAACCAGTTATTGTAAAAGGGTATCCAAAAGAAGAGGATTTTAAGGCATTGGATAGATTAGCAGACGATATTTTTGAAAAAAATAAAAGCATTACAAAATAAGGAGGTATAAAAATGGAAGAAACAAGAAGAATGCCGTTACTTGGGGATAAGTTCCCTGAAATTGATGTTCAAACAACACACGGTAGGATGAAACTGCCAGATGATTTCAAGGGTAAATGGTTCGTGCTATTTAGTCATCCTGGAGATTTTACACCAGTATGTACGACGGAGTTTGTAGCATTTCAGAAGAGAAATGATGAATTTCAGAAATTAGGCTGCGAACTTATTGGACTCTCAGTTGACCAGGTGTTTTCACACATTAAGTGGGTTCAATGGATAAAAGAGAATTTGGGTACGGAAATTAAATTCCCCGTAATTGCAGATGATACTGGTAGGGTTGCAAATCTACTCGGCATTATTCATCCGGGTAAGGGCACAAATACGGTTAGAGCAGTATTCATTGTTGATCCCAAAAGTACAATAAGAGCAATTCTATACTATCCACAGGAATTAGGGAGAAATATGGATGAGTTTCTGAGAATGGTAAAAGCGTTGCAGATAGCAGACAAAGAAGGTGTTGCAATGCCGGCAAACTGGCCAAATAACGAGATTATTAAAGATGAGGTCGTTGTCCCGCCAGCTCAAGATGAAGAAACTGCTAAAAAAAGAGTTAAACAATACGAATGTTTTGATTGGTGGTTCTGTCATAAAAAGCTATAGGGAAGGTGATAATATGCTAAATGATAAAATGATAGAGTCGCTGAATACTCAGATTAACAAGGAGATGTATTCGGCATATTTATATATGGCGATGTCAGCATATAGCACATATATTGGACTGAAAGGATTTGCCAACTGGTTTATGGTTCAGTACCAAGAGGAGATGGTGCATGCAATGAAGATCTACGACTACATCAACGGTCAGGGCGGTCAGGTGAAGCTCATGGTGATTGAACAACCGCTGACCGAATTTGAGTCGCCTTTAGATATGTTTGAGAAGACTTTAGTACACGAGAAGTTTATCACGAAGAGCATTAATGAGCTTGTGGACCTTGCAATTGCAGAAAAGGATCATGCTACAAACATTTTTTTACAGTGGTATGTTACCGAGCAGATAGAAGAGGAAGGCAACGACAATGAGATCATTGCTAAGTTAAAACTTGTTGGCGGGGAGGGTAATGGCTTGCTCATGCTCGACAAAGAACTGGCAATGCGTGTATTTACTCCACCAGCAGCTAAGGAAGTTCAGGCATAGGAAGCAAAAGATAATTAAAGGATAAAAAATTATGAAATAAACTCTGGAAATGCCATCGGGAGAAATTAAATCTGATATTTATAATGTAGGAATAATAGATTGGAGTAGAAAACTTTTTGATAAGCTTATTCCCCTGCCAGGCGCCAGGCGGGAGGAGTTATAACTCTTATATAGCAAAAGGGTATCCAAAAGAAGAGGATTTTGAGGCTCTCAATAAATTAGCCGATGAGATTCTCAAGAAACACAAAAATATTAACAGTAAGGAGGTGTAAAAATGACAAAAAAATTAGAAATCTATAAATGCGAGATATGCGGAAATATTGTGGAAGTATTGCATACAGGAAAAGGACAGCTGGTGTGCTGTAACAAACCAATGAAACTATTTGAAGAAAAAACAGAAGATGCTGGCAAGGAAAAACATGTGCCAGTGATAGAAAAAACAGACAGAGGCGTAAAAGTAAAAACTGGCTCCATCCCTCACCCAATGGAAGAAAATCATTATATCGAGTGGATAGAAGTAGTAGCAGACGGAACGAGTTATAAAAAATTTCTAAATCCGGGGGACAAGCCGGAAGTGGAGTTTGAAATAAAAGCGGAAAAAATTGAAGCCAGAGCATACTGTAATGTGCATGGTTTGTGGAAATCGTAAGGTTTCTATTTTCTAACAATTCTCATAGATTAATTTATAATCTTGCCCTTTGTCACCTAATAGCTGATGAAGGGCAATTTTTTTTCTCTTTTTTTTGAAATGTATGCTAAAATATTAAGAATTACAAAAAAGGGAGATGATAGACATGGCATTTAAAGCAGTTTTTATTGCTCATGCTCCAGATGCAGAATTAGAAAAACACAGGTGTGTAATAAAAACACCTGGTTATAATCTCTTCGTGGTAGTTGTGAAGAATCAAGAGCAAGCCATTAAAACATGCAAAAAATTTGTAGAAGAAGAAGGTGTTCACTCAATTCTTCTCTGTCCGGGATTTAAGCATAGAGACGTTGCAGAAATATCCGAGGCAGTTGGGGAAAATGTAGGTGTTTTTGTTGCAAGAGGAGACGGCCAGAGTAACAAAGTCTCAATGAAAGTGATG
>DAOWNX010000072.1 GCA_030642335.1 Caldisericota bacterium | reverse complement strand
TTCATCTGCATTACAAATCATATATTTCTGGTCGCCTTTTGCACCTCTGGCAAAAGTCCACTTTCTACCAGTGGGGAATCCTGCTCCTCCTCGCCCTCTTAAGCCGGCGCGCGATATTTCATCAATAACCTCTTCAGGTTTCATTTTTAAGGCTTTAAGTAATGCACGATAGCCACTGCGGGCAACATATTCAACAATGCTCTCTGGATTAATAAATCCACAATTTTTAGTTGCAATTTTCAACTGGCTTTTATAGAAGGGTATTTTATTCATTGGAGGTATTCCTTCCACCGAACCCTCTACGCTACATAAAGCCCATTCTTTCTTTACTTCTCCTTTGGTAGTTAACGATACCAACTCACGACCTTTTTCAGGGGTCATTCTTTGATACAATATTCTCCATTTACCTGGAATATAGACCTCTACAATAGGTTCTCTCTGACAAAAGCCCACACATGCTGTACTGGCTAAAATTATGTTCGCTTTTGATACTGCGATTTCTTCATTGATTGCATCAAATACCTTTTTAGCGCCGGTGGCTATCCCACAGGTTGCCATTCCAACCGTTATTTTTGTGCGGTCAGGTGAGATAAGTTTTAATCCCTCATCTTCAAGAGGTTTTAAATCGTTAGCATCTTTTATCTTAATGTTTTCCATAATGCAATCTCCTTATTTTATTCGTATCCTTTAATAATTATGGGTGCCATTCGCTCGTTCATCTTGCCATAAGTATCATTGTCAATCTGCACCACAGGAGCTAAAGCACAACAACCCAAACAACGCACCGCATTCAAAGTGAATTTTTTATCCGATGTAGTAGCACCTTCCCTTACATGAAGCAGGTGTTTAAATCGATTCATGATATGCGGACCACCCCGTACATGACATGTAGTGCCCAAACATACATTGAGTGCATGCCGCCCAACAGGTTTGAGTGTAAAGGATTTGTAAAATGTTGCCAAACCGTAGAGGCGGGATATGGGTACTTCCATCTTTTCACTAATCATTTCCAATGTTTTAACTGGTAAGCAATATTCTTGTTTTTGTACATCTTGCAATATACCTAATAAAGCTGGAGCATCTATTCCTTTTCCTTTTATTATGTTGTCTAACTCTTCTTTAGTCATTTTTCCTCCTCAATTGATTGTTTATTTGATCTCTTCTTCTTCTTCATAATCACAGCGCATGCAGCGTTTTGCTTCACACACTGCCAATTTATCTGTTAGTCCTGTTCTCACTTCATTAAAATCAAACAATCTTTCTTCCGCTGACTGAACAGGTTCATCTGGTCTTTCAAATGTTTCTATTTCTTCTTCTACTTCTGCAGGTTCAATGCGCATTCTCGGTTTGACAAATTTGTAAGGTTCTTTGAATTCTTCACCATTCAAATAACACTTAATTGAAGCCGCCGCTTTTTGACCGGCTGATATTGCCTCTATTACTGTTGTCGGACCTGCTATTGTATCACCTGCAGCAAAGATGCCTTTTTCTTCTGTCATAAAAGTTACAGGGTCAACAGTTACTGTTCCCACTTCATTGGTTGTTAGTTTATAAGACAAATCAGATAAATCTGTTTCCATCCCATTGGATACCATCACCATGGTTGCAGGTACAAGCAGTTCTGAACCCTCAATGGGTAATGCTCTAACCCTACCTGTATCATCAGGTTCTTGAAGTTCAGTTTGCATACATTTTACGGCTTTAATGCTGCCATCTCTTCTTCTTATAATTTCTGTGGGCAGAGCTAAATATTGAAATTTAATATGCTCATCTTCTACCTCTTTTAAGATATCTTCTTCTATAGGTAGTTCATCTCGGGAGCGAGTATAGATTATTGTAGCCTTTGAACCCAAACGTACTGCGGTCCGAGCTGCATCTACTGCGGTATGGTCAATTCCAATCACCGCTATTATATCTCCTGGTTTCTCTCTGTTACCAGCTTTTACCCTTTTTAAAAATTCTATTGCATTGATATAACTCTCACCCTCAGAACCTTTTAATTTTAAATCTACAGGTTTTTGAGCTCCAACTGCAACAAGTATTGCTTTATAATTCTGTTTTTTCAAATCTTCGATGGTTAAATCTTTACCAATAGTAACATTTGTTTTGATCTCTGTCCCTACATCTTTTTCTAATATTCCAATTTCCCAATCAACAACTTGAGGAGGAATCCTGTAATCTGGAACAGCTATTCTTAACATCCCACCCGCAAACGGTTTGGATTCAAACACTGTTACCGGATAACCTTCTTTTCTTAACTCATTAGCAGCAGATAATCCGGTTAAGCCTGCTCCAATAATGGCTATCTTTTCTTCATGTGTTATGGGATTGGGAGTAAATATCTTTTTTCTTCTTCCTCTTTTTATCTCATGATCTGCCACAAATCGTTTTAAGGCACGAATAGATATTGCTTTATCCGTTTCTGCACGCTCGCAATCTTTCTCACAGGGGCGAGGACACAATCTTCCACAAACCGCAGGGAATGGATTATCCATTCTGATTACTTCCAGTGCATCATCAAATCTACCCCAGGCAATAAGTGCATTATATGTTGGCACATCAATTCCCACTGGACAGACTGCTTGACAGGGTGCTGGGGATAATTTTTTACATATTCGAGCCCTACAGTATTTCTTATTGATATGTTCTTCATATTCTTCGGGGAAATATGTAGCTGTAGTTAAAACAGTTTTTCCTAAGGTTTGACCCAATCCACACAGGGAGCTATCTATTATTATCTCTGACATCTCTTTCAGCAGAGGTAGATCTTCTGGTTTTCCTTCTCCTCTTGTAATTCTATCCAGAATTCTATACATCTGTTTGGTTCCTTCTCTACATGGTGTGCATTGACCACAGGATTCACTGCGGGTAAATCCCAAAAAGTATTTTGACATATCTACCATACAGGTTCTATCATCCATAGTAACCATTCCACCTGAACTCATAATAGTTCCCAATGCAGTTAATGCTTCATAATCAACAGAAGTATCACCCAAATAGTAAGGAACACTTCCCCCTGAAGGTCCACCGGTCTGTACAGCTTTGAATGTAGCATTGTCTTTCATGCCGCCGCCTATCTCATAGATGATTTCGTTTACGGTAATACCCATAGGAACTTCTATCAGACCTGTGCGTAATACCTTACCGGTAAGAGAGAGGGTTTTGGTCCCCTTACATTTTTCTGTACCGTACATAGCAAACTCATCTGCACCATGTCTCAAAATCCATGGAATATGACTCCATGTTTCCGTATTATTAATATTGGTAGGCTTTTTAAATAACCCTGATACAGCAGGAAATGGTGGACGGGGAACAGGACGACCAGGTTTACCCATAATGGAAGCCATCAGTGCTGTTTCCTCTCCACAAACAAATGCCCCTGCTCCTAAAAACAAATGAAAGTGAAAATTAAAATCAGTTCCCATGATATTATCGCCAACCAGTCCATCTTTTTCCATCTGTTCTAAGGCATTTGTAATTAATTCTATAGCCAATGGATATTCTGCTCTACAGTAAATATAGCATTCAGAAGCACCAATGGCATAACCACCAATCAACATACCTTCCAATGCGCGATAAGGGTCACCCTCCAATATAGAACGATTCATAAATGCTCCAGGGTCTCCCTCATCTGCATTACAGACTAAATATTTAGGTGAGCCTTTTGCTCCGCGGCAGAAACCCCATTTTACTCCGGTGGGAAATCCTGCACCACCACGTCCTCTCAAACCTGATTTTTTCACTTCTTCTATTACATCGTCTGATTTCATAGAAAATGCCTTTCTTAATCCTTCAAAGCCACCATTAGCGATATACTGGTCTATATCTCTAGGATCTATAGTACCGCAATTTTCTGTTGCAAGACGCACCTGAGGCTTATAATATGGCAATTCAAAGAATTTAGGGATGTCTTCAACTATTTCTTTACCAATAGTGCCCATTGCCATATCAGGTCTGGGATTATCATTAACTATATAATCTCTGATTATCTCTCTTGCTTTATCTGGTGTAACATAGTTATACAGTATCCTTGATTTTCCAGGCTTTTGAATGTCAATAATAGGCTCGGCATAACAACAACCGATACAGCCTACTTTTATTATTTTTACATTTAAGTTTAACTTTTCCAGTTCATCTTCTATTGCCTCTATTACTTCTCCTGCTCCTGCTGCCAGACCGCATGTTGCAACCCCTACACGAATTATTGGAATAGAAGCGTTTTCTATGTCTTTCCATTTTTTTTGAGCTCTTGCTTGTAATTCTTCAAAGGTCATATTTCCTCCCTTTAAACAGCTTCTGCGGCTTCTTCAACCATTTCTTCTTTAATTTCCTCTACCAGATCCTTTGCCTTCATCTTTGTCATCAGTCCATGAACCTTTCTTCCCGGCACGCCCAATTTCTCTACAACTGTTACCGGTGCTCGAGCACAGGCACCAAAGCATGCTACGGTTTCCAATGTAAATTCCATTTTTTCATCTGTTTCACCGGCATGTATACCCATTATTTTTTCAAGTTCTTTCAAGATGCCTAAACTGCCCATTGCATGACAGGCTGTGCCTCTACACACTATAATGATATTCTTACCCACCGGTTTTAAGCGAAACTGGGCATAAAAAGTAACTACTCCATAAACCTCGCCTGTAGGTACACCTAAGGTATGAGCTACATCCTCTATCGCTTCAGGGGGCAGATAACCCAATTTTTCCTGCGCTGCTTGAAGTGCTGGTATTGTCATGTGTGTTTTTCCTTTGAATGGCAAAAGAACCTCTTCTAATTCTTTCATAAATACCTCCTTTTATACAAGAATCTTACATGATTTTAACCATAATTAGTTCTGATTATACATATTTTTCATATTAAATGTCAAACCTTTTTAGGAAAATATTTGCATAGCTTCTATTTATTTTGTATTATTAGACTATGAATAAAAATGTTTTAGAGGAATATGATAGAGCCATTGAACATTATAGGCGCTCATTAGAGGTGAATAAGGAAGATAAAGAATTTGAAGCGATAACATTGCACGGCATTGGCTCACTTTATACTTATAAAAGAGAACATAAGAAAGCGGTAGAATATTTTAGAAAGTCACTAACAATAAGTGAAGAAATAAATGATACTCAGCTTATTATGGTAAATATGTTCAATCTTGGAAATGAATATATATTTCTTAAAGATTACAGGAACGCAGAATCCTACTTAACGAAGGGAATTGAAAAAGCAGAGGATGTAGGTGCTAAACATTGGGAGGCAAATGGATATAGTTCCTTGGGACGATTATATATAGATTTGGGTAGGTATGAAGAAGCAAAAGAATATTTATTAAGGTCTGTAGAGTTGGCAAAATCAATAGGTGCTGTGAAAGTAGCCGAACCTGCTCAGATTTTACTA
>DAOWNX010000086.1 GCA_030642335.1 Caldisericota bacterium | reverse complement strand
CTTACTGTCCTAAGAGTTGCTTGTACAACAGGGTCAGAAAGATCTCCGCCTGGGGGAGAAACAGCGCCGATAACGCTCAGTGTCGCTTCTTTTCCACTTCCAAGAATAAAAACTCTTCCAGCTCTTTCGTAGAAACTTGCAATTCGAGAAGCAAGATATGCAGGATAACCTTCTTCACCAGGCATTTCTTCAAGTCTTCCAGACATTTCTCTCATTGCTTCTGCCCAACGAGAAGTAGAATCTGCCATCAATGCAACATTGTATCCCATATCCCTATAATATTCCCCAATTGTAATGCCAGTAAACACAGACGCTTCCCTTGCAGCTACTGGCATATTAGATGTATTCGCAATAAGAATCGTCCTCTCCATTAATGGTCTGCCTGTACGTGGATCTTTTAGCTCTGGAAACTCCATAAGCACATCAGTCATTTCATTTCCACGTTCCCCACAACCAATAAATACAACTATATCCGCATTAGACCATTTGGAAAGCTGATGTTGAACAACAGTTTTACCACTACCAAATGGACCTGGCACACAAGCAGTACCCCCTTTTGCTATAGGGAAAAAAGCGTCTATGACCCTTTGCCCTGTAACAAGAGGATCAACTGGAGGAAGTCTTTTCATAACTGGACGCGCAATTCTAACTGGCCACTTCTGAAAAAGCTTTATCTCTTTCGTTCCTTCCATAGTTTTTACTCGCGCTACAACCTCTTCCACTGTCACATTTTTCTTTTCAATAATACTTATAATCTCTCCTTTTATGCCACTGGGAACAATTATTTTATGGGTTACCATAGGTGTTTCCTGAACTTTTCCGATCACATTCCCAGTTTTTACAGTAGTTCCTTTACTTACCAGAGGTTCAAATAACCATTCTTTTTCCCTGTTTAATGCTGGTTTATACGCCCCTCTTGAGATAAAATTCCCATACTCATTGCGAAGTTCATCTAAAGGTCTCTGTACTCCATCGTATATAGAACCAATGAGCCCGGGACCAAGCTCCACACTAAGTGAAAGTCCTGTGGAATAGACAGATTCACCGGGACCAATACCACTTGTATCCTCATAAACCTGTATAGAAGCTTTATTCCTTTTAATTTCTATTATTTCTCCAAAGAGTTTTTTATCACTTACATACACCATTTCAAACATCTTTGCCTGGGGAATATTCTCAGCAATTACAAGTGGACCAGATACCTTGACAACTCTTCCTGTCTTATCTTTCATGCAGCACACTCCTTATTCATTCTTTTTTTGAAAAAATATCTATACCTATTGCCCTCTCCACTGAGTATCGAATCCATTCAATACCAGTACCCTTATATTCTATAGGAGAAGGTAATACAAAAACTATAGGTAGTTCCTTACGTTGTTCCTCTACAAATTCCTTAAGTTCATCTGCGAAATCTTCTGTTGTAACCACAATGTTAAACTTTTTCTTTTTCACAATATCTGCAATCTGCTTAGCAGCTTCATTGCTGTCGCTTGCAGCAAACACATCAAAGCCAAAACTTTTAAAAAGGGTTCCTATTCGCTCTTCGCCCACAAAAGCAAGTTTATGCATAAGCAACGTTTATCCTTTCATCTACATCTTCTTTACTCATTCCCGTACTTTTCCCTCTAACGATCATAGAAATATTTTCAACCTCAAACTCAAGGAGCCTTAAATATGTAAATACAACTTCTATTCCCACATTTACAAACCTACCTTTCCTGAGGACTTTTGAAAGTTCTTTCCTGAACTCTTTATCTAAGGAATTACTCAAAACAAGCGTAAATGGATATGAAAAATTTTCTTTTGAAAATTTTTTAAACATTTTAACATTTTTAATTCCTCTTAATTTTTTTACAGAAGGCACATCTGCAAAAAAATCGGAAACAAGTAGGAACATTTCCATAAAATCTTTTTCCCCAACTTCATGAGAAAGAACAAAATTACTTAATCTCTCAAGAAAAATAAATATCTTCCCCTCTGCATATGTTTCATAAAACTCTTTTATAAGAACACTTTTTGTTTCCTCTGCCGATTGCAATAGATATTTAACATAAAATAAATCAATAAGCCAGCCTACTTTAAAAGGTTTATCTTTTTCTTTTTTCATCATATCAAAAGCTTTTTTAAGAAGTGGAGGAAAATCACCTCTACCCGTTTCTAAGAAATTTTTAAGTTCTTTATCCAGCCCTTCAAGCTCTTCGCCAGAAGAAACAAGCACCCATTTCTTAAATTTTAAAAAAAACAATTTATTACGAAAAAACACATTTATAAAACCAGCAGGCATATATTTGCCTATATCTGAAATTTCAGATTCATATCTTGCAAAAATTGCACTGCTCATCGAATCGGCATCAGTTCCCGATAGGAATATCCTGTATGGTGTCTCCATCAACTCTTTGTAGATACCAGAAATAGGGAGTGAAGCAATCCTGTGCAATGCCTCAGCAGACAAAAGCGTAGTCTCAAGAACTTTTATCCTACCAGAAATATAGCTATAGGTATCGGTTTCCTTTGCTTCAATAAGAAACTCTTCTCTCATCCTGACTCCTTAAAAAGCTCTTTCGCTACATCTATTTCCTCTTTTTCTCTCAATTCCTCTACAAGAGAAGAAATAGAATCATCCACTTCTATTTCACTTCCTTTTAAGATACACCCACCTTTTATATCAATTACTTTTGTTGAAAGTTTTATGCTTCTTTTACTTTTTTTTAACTCTTTATCTATATCATCTATGAATTTTTCATTAATAAATTTATAATCACGCTTATTAACGAACAAAACAGATTCTCCAATTGGTGCGTCTCTTAAAATTAGTTTCTTAATAAGGTTTAAATATAAACCAATTCTTATAGAAAAAATTTTATCTTCCACCTGCAAGAAAAGGGTGTCCAGAAGAATTCTTTTTTCTTCAAGAAGACTTCTTTCCAGCTTCCGTTCTTCTGAATCAATTTTCTTTTTTGCTTCATTTTTAATACCGCTGAGTAGCTTTTCAATCCTTATTGAAAACTCTTTGTTCTTAATCTCTTTGAACTTTTTAAGCTCCTCCAGATTTTTCTTCTTTTCGTTGTCTAAAAAGAGTTTTGCTTCTTCTGTGGCCTTGTCTATTATTCGTTTCTCAAGTTTTTTTATGCTCATAAGATAGCTTAAAAGGCTTTACCACCAACCCACAGAATAACAAGGAAAGCAACAAGAAAGGCAAGAACAGCGTACATTTCAACAAGCCCTGGTAAAAGAATTGCACGTCCACTTTCCTCAGGCCTCTTTCCGGTAAGATCTATCGAACCAACAGCAGATTGCCCCTGAGAAAGTGCAGACCTAAATTGCACTAACCCTATAATTATTCCCATTAACAACATCGATAAACCCTGCCCAAGAGAAGCTTCTGGGTTACTAGAAGTAAATCCAAATTTTTGCAACATAAGATATGCAATAATAAATGCATAGAACCCCTGCGTCCCGGGAAGAGCCATAAGTACGAGCAATTTGCCAAATAGTTCCGGCTTTTCAGAAAGCACTCCTGCAGAGTGTGATGTCGTTCGGCCAAGAGCAATTGCAGAACCAATACTCCCAAGTGCAGCAACAAATACAGCTCCCATTACCACCCATGCAGGACCAGTACTAAGACTTTGCCAGCCAAGATTTTCCATTATTTTTTACCTCCTCTTTTATTTGGTACTAACCGTATATTTTTTAATTCGAGGCCTAAAGGCATAAACTCAAGACCTCCAATGTCATAAAATCTACTAAAAAACTCAAGAAAGTTCAAGCGGATCGAATGAACAAATGCGCCGAGAGAGTTCATCATTACAGTGAGGCCATGCCCAAACAGCAGTAGCAACAGTGTAATAAATATACCCAGAGGACCGAGCAATTCCCCCATCAGTTTACTGACAATATTAAAGGATGATGCAAGAATAGAAGTGCTGAGCCCCAGCACAAACAAACGAGAATAGGAAAGTGCATCACCTAAAAAACTTACAATTCCATAGGAGCTTCTGATGCCATATATATTAACTACTGCAGCAACAGGCTTAAATAAAGGTTGCCGTACAGAAATCCAGCCTCCAGCAAGTAAAAGAACAGATCCAATCGCAATAAGAGCATAATCTAACATTTTAATCTGCGGATACTGATTCACAAAAAATAAAAGAAGAATAGAAGGAATAAAAATAAGCCATCCAAGACCGTTGAAAACTCCCTCTGTAATTCGCTTTCTCCTAAACGAAATAATCATACTCAATAAAATTCCTATAAGTTGCACCAGTATACCCAGCCCAATAGAAAAAGCAATGAATTGCATAGAACCGTCTGTTGAAGCAGGATCAATAATTTGCACACTATAAAACATCCTTGTAATAAGGTGATTAGGAAAATATATAAGAAAGAAATTGCCCGCAATGGAGCCTGTTAAAAAACCTACAATAATAGCAATGGAACCTGCGTACAGGAATATTTTAAAGAATTTTTCTACTCCGGCATTTCCTCTGTACCGCTTCAAAAAGTACAGACAGCCCAATACAATAAGTAGACCATAAAACACATCTCCCAACGCAAGCCCAAAGAAAAGAGAAAAAAGTATCGCGACAAATGGAGTAGCATCCATCGAAAAATAGGACGGAAGACCGAACATTTTAACAAGCATTTCAAAGGGCCTAAATAATGCATTATTCTTGAGAGAAACCGGGACAGCATCATATTCTTTCGGTTCTGTTATTGAAATAAAGGTATTATCAAACTCATTTTCTATGTGTTCAATTTTGCCACAATCGTTTTTTCTAACAAAACCCCTTATAATACCAAAATTTTTGCCCTCTAATAAACAGCTTAACGCCCTTTCCTTTTTCGCATGAGAAGAGTAATAATCCCGCAATGCAAGAAGCTTTGCCTTTGCACTATACAATTCCTTT
>DAOWNX010000060.1 GCA_030642335.1 Caldisericota bacterium | reverse complement strand
GTGTGGGTAGTCAAAGGTAAAACATGAATTGTTCCATTTTCTCTAAAGATACCGTTTAATTCTTTGATCCTGCTAATATCTAAAATATTATTCTCTTTTACCATATCCTGTTTTAATCTTACAACAAGATCGGTACCTCCTGCAAGAATTCTTATATCCTGTTTAAACTCGTCAAGATATTGTAGTGCGCTATCAATTGTATCAGCTCTTAAATAGTTCAGTGCCTTCGTCATGTATTTTTTTCTCCGTTCTAACTTTATCAACCGCACCCCTTCTTACGGCAATTATCTCAGCAAGGATAGCAATCGCAATCTCAAAAGGTGTATCTCCCTCTATAGCAATACCAGTAGGGGCATATATACTGTCCAAAAAATCACTATTTATTCCTAACTCTTTCGCCTTCTCAAAACATTTACCCCTTCTGTTTAAACTCCCTATCATACCAATATACTGATACCTTATATTTTTTTCATATAGTGCCTTTAAAATATATGGATCGTCTTCTCCGCCTGATGTCACAATAACAACAACTGCACCATCACTAAAAGACATATTTCTCACAGTTTCATAAAAATTGCTATTCACAAATATTGATGCCTTGGGAAACATTTCTTCATTCGCAAAATCTGCTCTTTTATCAGAAACTATCACATCAAAAGAATCATCCAGCATAGTTATATCATACAATTTTTTCCCAATGTGCCCTGCACCAAATATTACAAATTGCTGTTTCGGTCCCACATATTCCATATACACGGAGAGTGTTCCACCACACACCATACCAAGGGAAGTTTCATCACCTTCTTGCAAAGTATATGTTTTAAAAAATGGCTCTCTTGTTCTAAACAAATTCATCGCAGTATCTATTACATCTTTTTCAACAATGCCTCCACCAACCGTACCAAAAAATTTGCCATCAGGTAAAATCACCATTTTAAAACCTGTTTTACCAGCAGTTGAATTCTCTGTACTAACAACAGCAGCTAAAACAAACTCTTTTTTATCATGGATAAGCTCCACAATTTTTTCATAAATTTCTTGCACCGATAAACCCTCCTTCACACATTTTTATAAGTGTATCACGAGAAACTATATAATTAGAAAGTATAATTGGCATAATTTTGTGAAAACTTGTTCCTTTCTCCATAAATCCAGCGGAAGAAGGAATGCCAAGAATAACTTTCCCGTCTTTATATGCCAGGAGAAATGTAGTTCCCGGCCACATTGGTACACCATACATCACTATCTCCGCTCCCATTTTTTCAATTCCTTCAACGGTCTTGTCATCCGGGTCAACAGCCATGCCTCCCATATATATTATAATATCCGAACCTTTTCCAACCGCATCCATTCCGCTCTCCCGAATCTGGGAAACATCATCGGGAAGAACTTTTTCTAAAACAATGTCCTGCCCCAACTGTTCAAGATATTGTTTTACCCGTCCACTCATCGTCTCTTCTCGTCTTCCCTCGATAAACTCATTTCCCACAGGAAAAAGAGCTATTTTATGATTTTTAATAGACAAAAGGTCTATAATAGGGTAATATTCTTCTGCAATGCTCCTTATTTCATCCATTTCAGTCACCGGTATTTCAAGTGGCATTACTTTGCCTATAGCAACAGGCGTGTCTTTTTCTACGAACGAAAAATTACGCTTTGTAGCAACGCGCGGATTTTTTAATCGATTTATTTCTTCAAGCCCTTTCGTATTTATAATAAGGACACCCTTAACTTCAGCAAAAAGCTTTACTTTGGATTCGCTTGGAGAGTTTAACCTAAGATTTTCTTTTTTTATTAAACTCATCATCTCTGTTGCTGCATCATCCTCGTGAATAAAACCTTCTCTCTCGCTAAATATCCATACATAGTGTTTTCCTATTGAAAGAAGAGGTACAATATCATCTTTTCTTATAATATGCCCTTTCTTAAAAAGAGGGCCTTTTTTAACACCGGGAACAACTTCTGTTACATCGGCGCCTAAAATTTTTCCTACCGCTTTTTGCGTTTCTATTTTTTCCATATAGCTTTAATCCTCTCATATTCTTCTTTTGTATCCATATCAATAAGAACCCTATCACTTTTCATTTCTAAAAAATTTATTATATCTCTATGCCTGCCTAATACATCTTTCAATGTCGTTTTCTCTGCATCCATTGCTAAAATTTCGTTTCTCATTGTATATGGGATTATAATAGGATGTCCTTTTCTCCCTTGAAAGGTTGGAATAAGTACTTTATCTTTTATATAATTTTCTGTTAATTCATTAATAATATCACACGTAATAAGCACTTGATCGCCAAGTCCTATCAAAATTCCTTCCGCATCCTTTATCTCTACTATCCCTGTCTGAATGGAAGAAAACATCTCTTTCTTAAAACCTTTATTTACAACAACCTTAAGCTTGTTGCTGTTAATTTTTCTATCAATAGTTTTTTTAATATCATCCGCTCTGTAACCGAGGACCAATACAACCTCGGAAAGAGATGACACACGATACTCATTTAAAACTGTTTCTACCACAGTTTCCTCACCTATTGGGAGTAAAGGCTTTAATTTTCCCATTCTCTTTGATTCCCCTGCAAAAAGTAAAATACCTTTAACGTTATTTGCCAATATCTTTACTCGCCCTTTCTACTGCCTTTATAATTTTTACATATCCCGTGCAACGGCAAAGATTCCCAGAAAGCCCTTCTCTTATCTCAGAGGTTGAAGGATTCGGGTTCTTGTTGAGTAGATAAAGAGATGACATGACCATCCCCGGTGTACAAAAACCACACTGTATCGCTCCTTCTTCCACAAATGCTTTCTGTATAGGGAGCAATTTTCTCTCAACGTCTGTCCCTTCAATTGTGACAATTTCTGCACCATCTGCCTGAGGCGCAAGAATTAAACAAGCATTCACACTTCTCCCATTAAACAAAATTGTGCATGCCCCGCATTCTCCTCTGCCACAGCCTTCTTTTGTCCCGGTTAGATGCATTTTATCTCGTATGACATCAAGAAGTACTGCATTGGTAGGAACGTTCAGTTTATACTCCTTGCCGTTCAGAGTAAAATTAATATCCATTGCCTGTATCATTTCACCTTTTTTCTACAAAATAATGCACACTGTTACTGCTCTCTATTTTTTCATTCATCTTAATTGCATCCGCAGGGCAAACCTGCATACACATTGCACATCCAACACATTTTTCTTCATCAAAATGAGGCAATCTCTTCTCGCTATCCCAATCAATTGCCATATGCCCACCATCAAAACAAGCTAAATAGCAAAGGCCACAACCAACACATTTTTCTTCTACTAATTCAGCAAGAGTTTTGGGTGAGGGAAGCTCATCCTGAGATTTGATGTTCGGTAGCGCCTTCCCAACAACATCCAGAGGAGAATTAAAACCCATATCAGATAAATAATGAGCAAAACCTTTTTTCAAATCCTCTATTGTCCTAAATCCGTAATGCATAGGCAATGTGCAGAATTGCACATTCGAAGCCCCAACAGCCATAAATTCTACGGCATCTCTCCAATTAAATGCACCACCATTCCCGGAAATTGTAATGTCCACATTTTTAGCAATTTCTGCAATGGTACGCAAAGTAATAGGTTTTATGGCTGGACCTGAAAGACCTGAATATGTGCCTTTGCCAAAAAGAGAAGGATATGGTTCAAATGTATTTACATTAATGCCTAATAAAGATGGGATTGTATTACTCGCAGTAATACCATCTGCTCCACCCCTTTTTACAGCTTTTGCCACTTCAACAATGTCCGTAACCTGCGGGGTAATCTTAATAAGCACAGGAGTATCTTCTGCTGCCTCTTTTACCCATCGTGTCACTTTTTCCGTTGCTTCAACACTTTGAGCAAGCATTCTCCCTGCTTTTTCGCCCATGCTTCCTTGGGGACAACTAAAACTACATTCTATAAGATCAACGCCAGCTTTTTTCAATCGCCACACAAGTGTCTGCCAATCTTCCTTTTTTGCACCCATAATAGATGCGCCAATCATTTTTTCAGGAAATACTTCCTTCAATGTCTTTACCCTCTTTTCAATTTCATCAATCTGATATCCAGAAATGAGATCAATATTACCTAAACCAATAACTTTTCTGCTCATTGAACCAAATGAAGACATCATAGGATATTTAAGTGGGACAGGATTTCCTTCGACAGACGTCGTCTTTAATATTACGCCTCCCCAGCCTGCTTTTAACCCGTTATACGCTATATCAAACTCATCCGTAGGAGGTGCTGCAGAGAGAATAAAGGGATTCTCCAGGCAAATGCCTAAAAATTCCATAGAAAGATCTATTTTTTTATACATTTTTTCCTCCCTCTAAATACTTCGCAATGTTTTGCGCAGCCTTTTTGCCATCTGCTACACATTCAACAACAGTACTTGCTCCCCTTACAATATCGCCTCCAGCGAAAACATCTTTTACATTTGTCATTAAGTCATCATTGACTTTTACTAAACCCTTCGCATCTCTTTCCACCTTAGGAAAATAAACATCAGCTTTTTGTCCTATGGCAATCACTACAGCATCGAGAGGAATTACAAAATCAGAATTTGGAATTGGTACAGGATGCCTTCTTCCAGATGTATCTTTTTCGTCAAGGTGTGCTCTTGTCACAACAAGTCCCTCTACCCTTTTGTCACCTTTAATCTTCTTTGGAATTGCAAGGAATTGGAATGTTACGCCTACTTCTATTGCTTCTTCAATTTCTTTCTTAAACGCCTTCAGTTCTTTTGTCCCTCTTCTATATATCACCTCAACATCGCATAATGGATCTTCAATTTTCAAAACACTTGCTACTTCCACCGCTACATTACCACCACCTATTACTCCTACTCTTTTAAAGTGAGGTAATCTGGCGCCGGATTTTGCCCGTTTAAGAAGTTCTCGCGAATAGTAAACACCGTCTAAGTTATTCCCGGATATATCTAAGTTAAGCTCACCAGGAAGACCTGTTGAAATAAAAATTGCGCTGTACTCTTTATCTAATTCCCCCAATGATTTTATTGTGATATCTTTTATCTCCGATACAAAATTATGATAAATAAAGTTAGTTTCTTTTTTTTCTATTTCTTCGGGAAGTCGTGTTATAGATATTTCATTAGCAGGAACTCCTCCCAACTGTTTTTTTTCAAAAACAACCGGCTGATAGCCAGATTTTCTTAGCTCTCTTGCGCAAGCAAGACCTGCAGGACCGCCACCTACAATAGCAATTTTCCTTTTTGTAGCAGGCACAAGTTCAAGGTTCTCGGAAGGGTCCGTATTATCCGTTATATATCTATGAAGCTCTCTAATTTTAATGGGTGTATCCATTTTTATCCTTGTGCAAACACTTTGACAGAAACTCTCTTCAGGACAAATTCTGCCGCATGTTTCAATAAGAGGATGTGCTTCCTGAATAATTTCTCTTGCCCCTTTTAGATTATCGGTGCGTATAGATTGAATAAATTCAGCAATAGGAACATGTACCGGACATGCTGTTTCACAAGGGGCATCATAACAATAAAGACATCGTTCGGCTTCTATCACAGCTTGCTCCTTTGAGAATGTTTTTTCGATTTCTTCCAATATCCCTTCGCTCCTTTCCGATATTTGTTAAAATTTATTATACCTTCGTTTAATAAACTGTCAAGAAGTGAATTAAATCATATGAACAATATTATCTTCCACTGTATGAGATTGCTTTACCTGCTTCGTAGAGCATGACACAATATAGAGAACACAAAGATAACACAGCATAGAGCCTATAGCAAACAGTACTATTTATAAGACACGATTATAATGACTTCTCCTTTTACTAAGCGGTCCTCTAGTTCATTAAGGATATCTGGCGCTTTCCCTCTCAACGTTTCCTCATGAATCTTTGTAATTTCACGGATTACCGCAACATTTACATCACCTGCACTTTCTATAAGCTCAGAGAGAAATTGCCTTACTCTGAAAGGGGATTC
>DAOWNX010000030.1 GCA_030642335.1 Caldisericota bacterium | reverse complement strand
CCTTTTTTGTAGTAGAGGTATCTTCCTTATCTACAATCAATTCCGAATTTGGACCTATTATAATTTTCCCAAATACATCATATGTAATAAGTATCCCCTTCGTTTTTTCAAGTGGAGCAGGAAAAACCGTCCTTGACACAATCTTTCCTATCGTATCATCGAAAACAAAATATTCTCCTTTTTGAGGATATATATAAAAATAGTCAATGCCTGCAGTTTTTGATATTTCATCTGAATGTAAACCCGCTGCATTTATGACAATATCTGCGCCAATAAAATTTTCATTACCAACAACACCTTCCACTTTTTTGTTTTCCACTACTACTTTTTCGACATTGCTATCAAAAATAAATTTAACTCCATTTTTCATAGCATTCTCATAAAGAGCTACAGTATATCCAAAAGGACTTACAATTCCTGCAGTCGGAGCATATAAAGCAGATTTAACGGCTGGATTAAGATTTGGCTCAAGTTTTAATGTTTCCTTGCTGGAAAGAATTTTTAATCCCCTTACTCCGTTTTTCTTCCCACGCTCAAATAAATCCCGAAGTTTTCTTTCTTCATTGCTATTTAAAGCAACAACAAGTGAGCCATTTCTTTCAAAATGAAAATCCAGCTCGTCTTTCAGCTCATTAAGAAGAGCATTGCCTTTTACGCACAACTCTGCCTTTACACTTCCCGGCTGATCATCATAGCCTGCATGTATAATAGCAGAATTTGCTCTTGATGCACCTCCGGGAACATCTAATCCCTTTTCGAGCACACGAATATCCAAATCATATTTAGACAGTTCTCTTGCAACTGCACAACCAATGACTCCTGCGCCTATAATTATTACTTTTTCCATCTTTTTCATTTATTGACTTATATATTTTATCGATTCTTGTTAATATTACAATTTGTGTTTTAAAAACAAGATGGTATAATTTTTTAAAAAGACAAACGTGAGGAAAAAATGAAAATAATATTTTTTGACGGAGTAAGAGAAATTGGTGGCAATAAAATTATTATTGAAGAAAATGGCACAGCTATACTCTTTGATTTTGGAAAAAAATTTTCAATTAACAGTACTTACTTCAATGATTCATTTATTGGAAGAAACTGGAAAAAAGTACATGATCGCATCGCGATAAAAGAACTTCCACCATTACGGAACTTCTATAAAGAATGGTCTATGTCATCAAAAAACTCAATTGATATCGATATAAAAGCAGTATTTTTTTCACACGCTCATCTTGATCACATTGGACTCATTGATATTATAGATGATTCGCTAGAAAAGTATATGAGTAATTATTCCAAAGAAGTTCTCAGTTTCTTTGAAAAAAAGGGAATCATAAAAAATAACATCTCAAATATAAAAATAATGGACAAACCTGTTAAAATCGGACCGTTTACTGTACATCCCATACCTATTGACCACGATATCCCCGGAGCTCTGGCCTTCCAGATAGAGACCTCGAAAGGAAATATATTCTACACCGGCGATATCTATTTTCACGGAAGAACAAATGAAAAATCATGGAATTTTGTTAAATATGCAAAAAACAATAACCCCTATATATTAATTACAGAAGGAACACGTTTTGGGTGGAGGTTTGTTACAAACCTTACAGAAGAACAGCTAAAAAAACAGGCAATTAGCGTACTTGAGCAATACAACGGAATCCTTTTTGCAAATCCATATGAACCACACATAGACAGAATCCAAACATTTTTTGAAATCGCAAATGAGAAAAACAAAAAATTTGTAATAACCCTGCCCTATGCCTTTATATTAAACCGTTACTCCAGTATAGGAGATACATTTGCAAAAAACATTCTTTTATCTCCTAACACATTGATTTATAAATCTGAAGGAATGCCTAATACGTGGGGAAATGAGCCCAAAGGAACATTTGTTGATGCAGCATATGTCTGTAAAGATCAGAAAAATATTGTAATGCTACTTGACTTTATGAGCACACCGGAGCTTATAGATATAAAACCTGAAAAAGGTGCGCTATACATTCATTCAGGTGGAGAACCATTGTCAAGCATTGACGCAGAAAATGCAAAAATTCTTCTAAATTGGCTAAAGATGTTCAATATACCATATTTCAATATTCACTCGCCAGGGCATGCAGCACAACCGGACCTGCTACATATGGCCCGGGAAATTAACCCCGAAATCCTGCTTCCCATTCACACGCAGATTCCTGAAAGATTTGAAATTGCATCTGACAATGTTAAAA
The DNA here is from genome assembly GCA_030642335.1 of Caldisericota bacterium. Classification (GTDB taxonomy): domain Bacteria; phylum Caldisericota; class Caldisericia; order Caldisericales; family Caldisericaceae; genus UBA646. Next base: position 5,715 of record DAOWNX010000030.1, on the reverse strand, counting down.
TACTTGAAAAAGGCGTTATATATAATTTTTAAAAAAGGAGAAAATAATGGAAAAGAAAAAGAAAAAAAACAGCAAGGCAAAGAAACAAAAAAAAAGAAATGAAGAAGTCCAGAAGGAAAAATTGCCGTTAAAATCACTCGTCCCTCCAGCGAAAGAAAAAGAATCTGAAGAATATCGCTATTTGCTATTTTTTACCTATGGTGAAAATACTGCTATCAATCGGGATGACATGTTCGATCTCATCGATCAACTGAATAAAATTCCCACACCACCAGAAAAAACTCGCATCGATATGGTAATACTTTCGGGAGGAGGCTATCCACATCCAGCATACCAAATGGTAAATGTAATACGGTCCAAATGTAAAAAACTTAAAGCAATTATCCCGCTGTATGCAAAAAGTGCTGCCACATTAATGGCTCTCGGGGCTGATGAAATCGTTATGGGCCCTCAATCAGAGCTTGGCCCACTGGATATGCAGATGGAGCACCCTTTAATAGAAAATCTCAACATATCAGCCATCGAAGGATATTATCCTTTCTTGCACTTATACGAGAAAATATCTTCAGATTTCTTTCCTCTAGCATTAAGGCTTGCAACGCAAATCATAGCAACGACTGGAATAAAAAGAGAAGATGCTGTTGATATTGCGATAAACACAACAACAAACTATATCACGCCAATTGTTTCCCAAATTAATCCAACTGTCGTAAATATGTGTTACCGAGCTCTTACTACAGGAGAATCGTACGCCTACAGTTTCCTCTACAAATATATGTTCAAAGATAAACCTGAGCAAGAACGCATAATGCTTTCAAAAACAACTGCACATGCATTAGTGTGGGGATTTCAAAATCATGGACAAGTAATTACACGAGACGATGCCAAATTCCTCAATCTTTACATATCTTACGGAGAAAATTACGATATTTTTAATATGATGTATGTCATAACGAAAGAAATGTTAAATATTCTTTCCACAAGTCCAACCGATAAAGCGATAAGAATAATCTCCACCGAGCAACTAAAACGATTGCTTAATATAGATTCTTATCTCGGCTATATCACGTTTCTTTCATACAAGGCTTATTCACTCTTTCCTTCCCTAAAAGAATCACTTAAAAACGTTACAGATCCTAAAAAGATTTCACTTGCCTTACGGCAAGCATTAAGTCAATCCATAACTACTCTTCCTCCCAATATGTCCGAAACAGAAAAAAATGATATTGCACAAGTTTCCCTAGAACTTTTAGAAAACATTTTCATCAAAAACTTTAAAGAAGAAAATGCTTTATATAGAGTCATATATAATCGCATCATCAGAGAAAAAACATTCTCCAAAAAAGTAGCAGAAATAATTGCAGGCAGAATAGTAGAGGCCGCAAAAGAATTGTCAGAAACAATCGAGATAGAAATTGATAAAACACCTCCGGAAGTAATAAGTAAATATATCTTGCAGATACTTGCATTCCTGCTTGTATATAATATTAGATTTTAAATAAAAGGTGATAAGAGAAATCCCATCCCTGATTAACATAGGAGACGACTATGTAGAAGCTTTCTCGGCATAAAGAAAATTAAAAATATGCAACTACCCGATCCAAAGAATGGCAATATCAGTACAATATGAGTGAATATTAAAAAATTTCTGAATTTGGATGACAACTTTTCCTTTGCCTATTCTCTACAACAGCTTTTTACCTACTTTCAATTGACATATATTTTTAAAATGCTATATTCTGATTGTTATTAATAAAATCTTAAAAGGAGAATGACTCATGGAAAAAACAAAAGTAATTATTATGGGAGCAGCTGGAAGAGATTTCCATAATTTTAATGTTTACTTCAGAGACAATGAGCGGTATGACATTGTCGCTTTTACAGCAACACAGATCCCAAACATCGATGGACGAATGTATCCCGCCATACTTGCAGGCAGTCTTTACCCAAATGGCATTCCTATTCATCCAGAAACAGAGCTTATAGAGCTTATTAAAAAGAACCACATAGACAAAGTTGTGTTTGCCTATAGCGATACCCCTCATGAATATGTAATGCACAAAGCATCAGAAGTAATGGCAGCTGGTGCAGATTTTTGGCTTATGGGGCCAGAGAGTACAATGGTTAAATCTAATGTACCTCTAATCTCTGTATGCGCAATAAGAACAGGATGCGGAAAAAGTCAAACAACCAGAAAAGTGGTAAAAATACTTAGAGAAATGGGAAAAAGAGTAGTTTCAATTCGACACCCTATGCCATATGGAGACCTTTCAAAGCAAATTAGTGAAAGGTTTGCAACATACGAAGATCTTGACAAATACAAATGCACAATTGAAGAAAGAGAAGAATACGAACCACACATTGATTTGGGTGCAATAATATATGCTGGTGTAGATTATGAAAAAATCTTAAGAGAAGCAGAAAAAGAAGCAGATATCATCATCTGGGATGGCGGAAACAATGATATACCCTTTTATCATGCAGATCTACAAATTGTTGTAGCTGATCCTTTGCGGCCAGGACATGAAGTAAAGTATTATCCCGGAGAAACAAATTTCAGAATGGCAGATGTAATTGTAATAAATAAAGAAGACACAGCCCCTATTGAGGCGATTGAAGAAATAAGGAAAAATGCAAGAGAGCTCAATCCAAAGGCAATTCTCATTGATGCAGCATCACCTACATACGTCGAAGGTGGGGAATCAATTAAAGGAAAAAGAGTAATAGTAATAGAGGATGGCCCAACAGTCACACACGGAGGAATGAGCTACGGTGCAGGATATGTGACAGCTATGAAATGGGGAGCAAAAGAAATAATATCTCCTTATCCTTACGCTGTGGGCTCAATCAAAGCAACATATGATAAATACAAACAGACAAGAAATGTTTTACCCGCAATGGGATACAGTCCAAATCAGATAAAAGAGCTGGAAGAAACTATTAATAAAATACCAGCAGACCTTGTTATCATCGGCACTCCAATTGACTTGAGAAAAGTTGTAAAAATCAACAAACCAGCAGTAAGAATCACCTACGAACTTGAAGAAATTGGTAAACCTGACCTCGAAGATATAATTAAAGAGCGGTTTGGAGACAAATAATGTCAATAAATCTCAAAGGTAAATCATTTCTAACAATTAAAGATTTTACACAAGAAGAGCTCAAAGAAATTATCGACCTGGGAGAATGTTTAAAGCTTGACCATTACGCGGGAAAAGATGAAAAACTCCTTGATGGAAAATCTATTGGTGTAATTTTTGAAAAACCCTCCACCCGCACAAGAATCTCCTTTGCAGTTGCAATCTTTGAGCTTGGTGCCCAAGCACTTATCCTGGACACATCAAATATGCAATTAAAACGAGGGGAAACAGTAGCGGACACAGGAAAAGTTCTTTCTAGATATCTGCACGGTGTTGTAGCAAGAGTTTATTCACATAAAACACTTGAGGAGTTGAGAGATCATGGGACAGTACCCGTAATAAATGCCTTATCAGATTTTTCACACCCATGTCAAATCATGGGTGATCTCCTTACTATCAAAGAAAAAAAGAACAAGTTAGAGAAGATAAAAATTGCATACCTGGGCGATGGAAATAATGTATGCCACTCTCTTCTTTTTGGTGCAACAAAATTTGGTATGAACATCGCAGTCGTTACTCCAAAAGGATACGAACCTAAAAAAGATGTTATAAAAGATGCAAAACAGTTTGCAAAAGAATCAGGCGGCTCTGTACTTATCACAAATGATGCCGAGAAAGCAGTAAAAGATGCAGACGTCATCTATACTGATGTATGGGCATCGATGGGAGATGAGGCGCAGCACAGTAAGCGAGTAAAAATAATGAAACCATACCAAATAAATGATGCAATCATTTCAAAAGCTAAAAAAGACGTCATTATAATGCACTGTTTACCTGCTCATAGAGGAGAAGAAATCACCGATTCAGTGATTGATGGAATTCATTCTGTCGTTTTTGACCAGGCAGAAAACAGGTTACATATCCAAAAAGCAATTCTTACACTACTAATGTAATAAAGGGGGCGAAAGCCCCTTTTATTTTTCAATTAAATTTCTACTTTTAAGACTCATCGACAGCAGAAAGCACTTTATTTAAGAACATGTTTTCCGGTAAAGCACCTTCAAACTGCACTTTCTCATTTATTACTACTTTTGGTACAGCATAAACGTTATATTTTTTAGATAGTTCAGGAAATTCATTAGCTTCAACCATAGCAGCATTTATCAGTTTGTTTTCCATCGCAAGCTGATGTGCAGTTTTTACGGCCTTAGGGCAGTGCGGACAAGTTGGAGTAATAAAAACAAGAATCTCGACAGGAACTTTGATATTCTGAATTGTCTTTTTCGATGCCGGAGAAAGCCGCGTTGTTCCTTGGGAAACATTTACAATATCCTCAAGCAAGCTTGAAAATTCATGTCCTGATGGAATCCCGTAAAAAACAACGTTCTTATCAGTATTTTTTCCCTGAATAAATAGTGCACTAATTTCCTTTACTCCATATTCTTTTTCTTTTCCTTTGTCATCTTTGTAAACAGTCAATTTTATCTTATCCGAGATCTCTGAAACTTCTTTAATAATTTCTTCCGTATACTGAAAATATTGACCGTTAGCAGCTGTAACTTTATCTGAACCTTCGCTTTCTAAAAACAATACAAGCTCCACTGGGTTTACAAGGTCTCTGTCAAATAACTCCTTGATGTACTGCACATCTTGTTCCTTTAATAATTTTTCCACTTCTTCACCTCTCCATCAATTTTATATAATTTTCCGCTGAAAATTCAGCAATTGCCCCATCTCCTGCCGCTGTAATAACCTGACGTAAAGGTGTATCCCTCACATCACCTACAGCAAAGATGCCGGGCACAGACGTCTCTCTATTGTGATTCGTTCTTACAAATCCTTTTTCATCCAACTCTACAATTCCTCTAACTATTTTGCTATTTGGCACCGTTCCTATAGCAGCAAATATGCCATTTACTTTTAGAACTTTCTTTTCCTTTGTTTTAACATTTTCAATTTCTAATCCCTCTACCATTTCGTCACCAATAACACGAGAAGGAATAGAATCCCACTGGAATACTACTTTAGGATTTGCAAAAACCTCTTCCTGAAGAGCCTTTACAGCACGTAATTCTCTTCGTCTATGCACGATGATTACTTTATTTGCAAATCGCGTAAGATGTAAAGCATCAGCAATTGCTGTATCACCACCCCCTACAATTGCAACATCTTTTCCTCTAAAAAAAGCTGCATCACAAGTTGCACAATATGATACACCTTTTCCTTTAAACTTTTCTTCTTCAGGAACAGGAAGTTTTACAGGATCTGCACCAGTAGAAATAATTATTGTCTTTGTTCTGTACTTTTTGTCCCCTGGCGTCTCCACTATAAACAGCTTACCCTCCTTACTAATTCTCATTCCCTCTTCCATTACAATTCTTGTACCAAATCGGACGGCCTGCTTTTCCATTCTTTCTACAAGCTCAGTTCCGCTTATTCCATCAGGAAATCCAGGGTAATTATCAATCTGCTCGCTTACGGCAATTTGCCCACCTGGAGAAAGTTTTTCAAGAATCATCACATTTAGGCCGCTTCTTCCTGCATAAATACCTGCAGTAAGCCCTCCAGGCCCTGCTCCTAGAATCATCATATCCCATAACGTATCCGGTATTACTTCTGCTTGTTTCTCCGCCAT
>DAOWNX010000125.1 GCA_030642335.1 Caldisericota bacterium | reverse complement strand
GGCGGTATCTTTAAAGTCTTTTGTAAGAATGAGTGCAACATCTGAATCGTATTCTATATCTCCCCCTCCCGTGCAGTTAAACATGGTAGGTCTTGTTGTGCTTTTTTTTGAATCAAGACGGCATCCTTCTTTATCAAAGGAAGAAACAGCAAAAACTGGGCATTTTAATTCCATAGACAAATTTGCTAGGCCACCTGAAACATCGTCTACTTGTTGGGCAAGGTCCTGGTAAAGAATTGGGGTAGGAACTTTTTGCAGGTAATCAATAAATATTACTATTTTGTCTGTGTTTGCTTCCTGCATGACTGAAAAAGCGTGGCTCTTTATTCTATTAATGGTATCTTCTCTTTTTCCTTCGACAAGATAGAGATAGTTCATATAACTTTCTGTTTTTGCATAGCCACGGTTAAATCTTTCTTTAAGTTCTGAATTGCTTATAATATTTGTTGTTTCAAGTATATAAGGAGGTATCAATGTTTCTTGAGAAAAAATTCGTAGAAATAAAACCCTTGAAGTTTGTTCCCATGAATAAAACAAAATAGGTATATGTTCGTTGTTTGCAATATATGAAGCGATTCTTAGCATAAGGTTTGTTTTGCCTCTTCGAGGTGCACCTGCTAAAGCATAATAAAATCCGGGCCTTGCACCAGAAAGAGTTTCGTTCAGACAACGAAATGGTTCCAAAGAGTATCCAAGAATGAAGTTTTTATTAGATTCTCTTGATTCAACTTCTGAAGAGAACATGATAAGCTGTGTTCTTACGGGATTAAGCCTTTTTTTAACTCTTTTTCGCATGATATCGTGAACTTCATTAATTATTTCCCCTGTGAATTCTGTAAGATCTTTTTTCTGCTCTTTTTCCTTTGTATAGGACTCTATGCGTTTTCCTATAGACATAAGCCTTTCTTCTGATTTCCTTTTTTTGAGAATGTTTATATATACGACAAGTGATTCAAGATTTAATGGTGTAATTGTTGCAGCTTTATCAACTAGTTTACCTAAATTTATCGTGTATATTCCACTTTCCTCAAATTCTGTTTTTATTAAAGTAGGTTCTGAAATTTTTTCTTTTTTACCATATTTTTTAAGGATATAACCAACGAGGATTTTTTCTTCGTAAGTAGTAAAAAGATCTTTTTCTAAACCATTACTTATACTGCTAAGCAAAAGGAATTTATCCTTAAGTATGGAACCAATTAATTTTATTGTGATTTCATCCATTCTATCCCTCCTATAATATTTTTTATTATAATTATATTCATTATATCATTAAAATGAAATAATGACTTATCCAGTAAAATAAAATCTGCAAGATAGCCATTTTTGATTTTTCCACTTATATTTTCTGCGAAGCTTGCAAATGCACTGCCAGTTGTGTATGCATCAAAAGCTTCTTTTCTGGAAATACATTCTTCTGGTACAAAGGGGTTTGTGCTGTTTGGCGAAATCCTGGTAGTAGCAGCATATATGCCTTGAAGCGGAGATGCATCCTCAACAGGTGCATCAGAGCCGAATGCAAGCAGTTTACCGCTGTTTAAAACTGTTTTCCATGGGTATGCGTATCTGTAATTTCCTAGCAGTTTTTTAACAAGAGTAGCATCTGCAGTGGCATGTATTGGTTGCATGGATGCTATACAATGAGTTCTTTGAAGCAGCGAGAGATCTTTTTCATTGATGAACTGGAGATGCTCGATTCTGTTTCGCATTTTTTGATTTCCAAAATGACTAAAAAGGCTCATTACAGTATGTACAGCCTTATCTCCAATTGCATGTACGGCAACCTGAATATTATTTTCATTTGAAAGACTTATTATATTATTCAATTCGTCTTTTTCCATTGTGAAAGATGAAGGAAATCCATTTACTCTGTACATGGCAGCAGTTTGTGAGCTAAGTGAACCATCCATGAAGCATTTTAGTGGGCCGAAACGTAAGTTTTTATCACCTAATCCAGTATGTATGTTCTCGCCAATAATGTCCTGCAGTGAGTTCTTTTCAATGCCTTGATATATACGTATTTTTAAATCTTTATTTTTGTTTATATTATTTAAAAGCGGGTAAATAGAAAAATCGAAGTTTGTAACGGAAACAATGCCTCTTTTTAATAGATACTTTTCTGCGTTTTTTACATCTTTTATAGATATTTGCCTTTCTTTTATGCTTTTAACAAGCTCTATAGCACGGTCTTTTAATATTCCAATAAATTTTCCTTTATTTTTTACTAACACCCCCCCTCTAATTCTTTTTAGAGTGATTTGTTTTTCTTTTAAAGCTGCCTTGTTTACGAAAACTGAATGCTCATCTTTACTCTGTATGAAAACTGGTTTTTTATTGGATTCAAAGAGTTTTTCCCATTCATTTCTTGAAAGATTATTGAAGTCAAAGTTGTAGATGTATACAAAATTTTTGTTGCTTTTTTTAATTAAGTATTCGATGCATTGATAGTTTTTACAGTCAGTAGCGTCCTCAGAGGAAAGGAGCAGTGCGATTTCTTTTAGATGCACATGTGCGTCGTTAAAACTGGGGTACAAGAAACCATCATATTTTTTTTCCCGGGCAAATGGAAATTGTTGTTTTATTAGATTTCTTTTGCCAATTACTTGTATTACCCCATTCTCGACAACAACTGAATAATCTTTTTTTTCTGTCCCATTGATATAAATTGAATCAGCAGAAAAAATTGTTTTCATTGTTTTATTAGAAGAAATTCTTCTTTGTTAATAATAAGTTTGATTTTTTTTACATCAGGCAACTCTGTGTATGAAAGCATGATTTGCTGTTTGATGTTGTCTATATCAAAGCTTACATCTTCGGGAATAGATATTTCCAGAATAAGGGTAAAATTTTCTGTTCTGTAAGAAAGAAGTGTGCTATTTTCGGGTAAGTATGTATCAAATTCTGAAGAGTCTTTTAATAGGATAAACAGTGTTTCTATAGGATTTTGTGAGTTTATTGTTTTTACAACGGGCATAAAAAATTGTTCTTCTCCTTCTGTATGAACATAATATGGTATTATTACTTCGCCTTCTTCAGTTAGTGCAAAAAAGCGTTTTATAGGGTGTGATATGTTTGTACTGCCAAAAAGAGTGGGAACAACCTTCCCGTCTATTAAAATCTGAACAGATGTAATATCTGGTAATTCTGTGAGCGTATTTACTATTGAAAGCACTGTGAGATATTCAGCATGAGATCCCAGGGAATAGTTATGTATATCTGGTGAAAAATCAATAGTGGCAATGCCACCCGATTGAATATAAAAATCATTCAGTATGTCAATGTCTTCTGGAAAAGGAGAGCCGAGGCCTTTTAGTGACCCATAAAAAAGCTCTTGAAGAATTTCTTTTGTTAATGCAACTGGATCAGTTTTTGGGATTATCTCTCTTTTTTCAAGGAGAAGGTTGTCCCTATTTAGGTTGGGGAAATACAGGAGTACTTCTTTTCCTTGCGGTAAAACTCCCGAATAGTGTGTAAT
>DAOWNX010000139.1 GCA_030642335.1 Caldisericota bacterium | reverse complement strand
TGAGTGATAAACTTCGGAATTAATTGCGCCGTGAATGTAATAATATAGTCCAGAGAGAGAAAAAAAGAGAGAGGGGGTGAAGGTATATTAGTTAAAAAATTTGAAAGTAGTAAGTGGGATAAAAATCCCGATTCTTGTTGTGGAAAATAAATAGGAGGTGTTTTTTGTGAAAAAAGTATTGTTTTTATTAATTACTGCTGTATTGATTGTGTCTTCATTAGGTTTTGTAGCACAAGGAGCGGAAAAAGTAGTTGCAGTTCTAACGCCATATCTTGCGTCAGTTACAACTAATACAATGATAAGAACATTCGAGGAATTTGGTGAGGAAGAAGGTTGGAAGGTAGTTGTGATTGATACAAAAGGTGACTTCGGTGCACTTGCAAATAGATGGGAAGATGTCATAGCACAAAAAGTTGATGCTATAGTTATGGGAATGGGCGATCCGAATCAGCTCGGAAAACAGATAAAAATGGCAAGTGAAGCAGGTATACCTGTGTTTGGTGGAGATGCTGGGTACATTGAGGGAATGGTCTGTAATGTAACGTCTAATAACTATGTCTTGTCAGCACAAATTACTTCATATTTGTTCAATAGACTTGAAGGAAAGGGAAATGTGGTAAAATTCTATCATTCCGCTCACCCAGGCGTCAGAAAAAGGGAAATTATTTTCGATGCTATAGCAAATTCAAAGCCTGAAATAAAAGTTATTGCTGAGCACTTTGTTCAAGTTCCAGGACCAATTGAAGATGCGAAAAAGGCGATGGAAAGTATACTGCTTGCCCATCCCCAAAAGGGCGAAATAGATGCGGTATGGGCAGCTTGGGATGAGCCTGCAATAGGTGCAGCTCTTGCAATTATCGAGGCGGGAAGACAAGATGAAATAATTGTTACCGGGATTGATGGGAACAAACAGGCACTTGAAATGATAAAAAAAGGTTCCTCAATAAAAGCTACAGTAAAGCAAGACTTTGTCGAAATGGCAAAGATCCTGGTTGAACAGATCAAAAAAGTTTTTGATGGAGAGAAAATTTTAGAGAGAATATTTTATGCCCCCAGCCCTCTTATAACGCAGAGTAACGTTATTGACTATTTGCAATAAGTAGGAAGTTTGTGCTATATAAATGAACCAAATTAAAGTGGTGCTGCACCAAAATGAGGTGCAGCACCACTTTAGGAGGGAAATAGATTTAGATGAAGGGAAATGGCAAAGTTATTCTTGAAATGCAGGGTATTTCGAAAAGTTTTCCGGGAGTAAAAGCTCTGGATAATGTATCTCTCACGCTAAAAGAAGGTGAAATAATTGGACTTGTTGGAGAAAACGGGGCTGGTAAATCAACTTTAGTGAAAATACTTGCAGGGATATATAGACCTGCCCAGGGTCGAATCTTTATTAATAATTCCGAAGTTTATTTGAATTATCCCCGGATGCAAGCAAATATGGCTTAGCCTTTGTACATCAACAGCTAAATATGGTACCGGTATTTGATGTAGTGGACAATGCGTACTTAGGCAGATGGATAACCAAGCAATTAGGTGTCTGTGATAAAACTACTATGAGAAAACGTATTGAAGAAATCTGTAAATCCTTCAATTTCTCGTTGGATACCACTATGCCAATCAAGAATCTCAGTATATCTGATCAATGGATGGTGCAAATTATAAGAGCCTTTGTGAAAAATATGCAAATACTTGTTATGGACGAACCAACTGCAGCTTTATCAGATGAAGAAGTGCAGTTGCTCTTTGAAACGGTCCAAAAAATAAGAAAACAAGGTACTGCAATCATTTACGTATCTCACAAATTAAATGAAATATTCAAACTCTGTGATAGAATTATAGTCCTGAGAGATGGCAAAAAAGTATATGAAGGCCTTAAAGAAAAGATATCTCGTAGAGAACTTATAACAAAAATAATTGGCGAAGAAAGAAAAGAATCAATTTTTCCTATGTCAGAAATAGGTAAAAATACAATAATAGAAGTTGAGAATCTCAGCATACCAAGTAAGTTAAAAGAAGTTACTTTTAACCTTCGTGAGGGTGAAATCCTTGGTGTATATGGTCTTCAAGGTTCAGGAAGAACAGAGGTTGCAGAGGTCCTATTCGGCATAAGGACGCAATATGAAGGCAGTATGACTTTGATGAGTAAACCTTTTAAACCTTGCAGCCCCGTAGATGCGGTTTCGGTAGGTGTTGCGTTAGTTCCTGAAGATCGTATGAATCAAGGTTTGATTTTAAGATACTCTATCTTAGACAATCTTGCACTTCCGAACCTCTTGCAATATGTTGCAAAATTTGGTTATTTTAAAGACCGAAAGTTCCGATCTAATGCTATTAATATTATGAAAAAGCTCAAAGTGAACTATCGTAAAATAGAAGATTCTGTCGAGCTACTAAGTGGAGGAAATCAACAGAAAGTTGTTTTGTCCAAATGGTTGATGAAAAACTTCGTTCTACTTATATTTGACGAACCTACTGTTGGTGTTGATGTGGGCGCACGTCGACATCTCTACTACTTGATACATAGTCTTGCGATAAAAGGACATGGTATTATCGTTATATCTTCAGATATTGAGGAAATGATTGAGATCAATCCAAACAGAGTCATGGTAATGAGAGAAGGAGCAATTTCTGGTTTTCTACAAAGTGAGCAGATAGATCGAGGAAGAATTTTGAATCTATGTTATGGAGGATGATTATGCTGAAGATACTACTTAAAAAATATGGAACACTTTTTGCACTCTTAGGGATTATAATATTATTTAGTGCTTTGAGACCGACTATCTTTTTTACCGCGAGAAACTTTATAAATATAACACAACAGATTTCGATCCTTATGATAGTAGCTATTGGTGCTACATATATATTGGCGATTTTAGAATTTGATCTATCTTTTGCAAGCATTGTCTCTTTTGCAGGGGTCTTTGTTGCTGGTTTGATGGTTTCTGGTATGGCACCCTGGCTCTCAATACTTCTATCGATGGGTTTATGTCTGG
>DAOWNX010000044.1 GCA_030642335.1 Caldisericota bacterium | reverse complement strand
GTCAAAAAAAGAGTCTCCCCGGGATGTGGATGGAAGACTTGTAAATCCAATTGGGGCAACTCTTGATGAGAATGGAAATATCTGGGTTGTAAATTATGGTGGATTTACAACAAGTGAGCTGGTGCAATTTTCTCCTTCAGGGTCATTGGTGAGACGTATTGACAAACTGGAGGGAGGTGTGTTTCCTTCTGCATACAGCATACTATCGGATAAGGCAGGCAACATTTTCGTAGGCTTGTACGGAGGGATTGCAATTTATGGCAGTGATGGTAGCGTAAAGAATGTTTTATATGATGATCGGCTCGGTAAGGTGGGAAAAATCATAAAGGGAATTGACGACTATTTTTATGCAACTTTGTTTGACAAAAATAGTGTGGTAAAGTTTGATTATCTTGGCAATATCATTCAGATCCGTCCTGTTTGCAAATTTCCTTCAGGGATAACGCAGGATAAAGATGGCAATTACTATATTGCCTCAATCTATGATAATAAAATTCATTGTTTCGATAATACATTTACAGAGCAACGCACTATTGGAGAGGGTGGCGGTAGAGGAACAATGCAATTTTATATACCTGAGGACGTAGCAACAGATAAGGCCGGGAATTTAGTAGTTGCTGATACGGAGAATGGGAGAATATCGGTTTTTAGTACAAAAGGAGACCTTTTATATCAAAGTGAGAGAATATTTTATGAAATAACATCTATCGAGGTAGAAAATGGCACTTTTCTTGTGACAGATTGTTTTCATAATATTATACGTGTTCTTTTCGAGGACATAAGTAGCTTACCCTATGATGCTTATTTTTCAGCACATCCTGAGGCAGTGATAGCACGTCCCGGAGAGAAAATAAATATTACCATGAGTGTTATGAATGTGGGTTCTAATGGGGATGGTTATAATATTTCGGTAAAGGAAGCACCAGAAAATTGGGATATAGGCGTAGCTAATGATTCCTTCTTTTTGGCTGCTAATGAATCAAAACAAATCAACCTTACTATTATGGTGCCAGTTACAGCAAAGGATGGGGATAGCGTAAACATCACATTGGAATTGATGTCTTCCCATAATTTAACTAGATCAGTCGTTGTTACGGTAATGATATCTACACATCTTCCTGCTAAATTATCTATTGGCAATAGCGATGCAATGGAGGGTGAAATGACTACTATTCCAATAGATATAACAGGGGTAGAAAATATGAGGGGATTGTCTTTTGTTATTACGTATAATAGTAATAATATTTCTATTATTAATGTAGAGAAAGGTGAATTATTTAAGGATGGGTTAATTGTTCATAAAATTAGTAGCGAAAAAATTCTTGTTGCTGTTTCTGCAAAAGGTAAAACTGCTGTTTCAGGAGGCGGGAATGTAGCTTTTATTACCGTAAAGGGTGAAAAGATTTCTGTAAATACTCTTCAATTGCAAGATGTAATTGTGGAGAATATTTTGAATGAACGTTTAGAAATTCTGATTGAAAAGGGTGTCTTTACAGTAAAACCTTATCTGTATCTTAATTTTATAGATGGAATTACTGTCTCGAATTCGACTTTTTCTTTCACAGGCAGGGTATCACCAGGGTCTTCCCTAACAATTAATGGCAAAAAAATAGATGTAAAAGCAGATGGAACTTTTGATGCAACCGTTTTACTGTCTACTCAACAAAATATGATTACTGCAGTTGCGGTTTACTCCGGGGGAGAAGAAACTACAATTACAAGAATCGTTTTCTTTCAAGGAAAACTGAATATAGTTATAAAATTGAAGATAGGCAATCCATATATGCTGATAAATGGGGTTGAGCAAGAAATAGACCCGGGAAGAGGCACAATTCCTGTGATTGTGAATGGCTGGGATAGAACTGTTGTGCCGATACGTGCAATTGTCGAAGCTCTGGGTGGTACGATTCAATGGGACGAAAAAGAAAGAAAGGTTACTGTTCAACTTGACACTATTTTTATATATCTCTGGATTGATAATCCGAAAGCATTGGTGAACGATGTTCCGGTATGGATAGATGTGAATAATCACAATGTGTCTCCCCTTATTGTGAATGATAGAACGTTTGTTCCTCTTCGATTTGTTGCAGAGAATCTGGGATGTGTGGTTGATTGGGATGGGACTACAAGAACTGTAACAATTACTTATAACGAATAATCTAACCGACAATCATCCCCTTTTTACAGATAAAATAAGGCAACTTGGTCCACCTGTTCCTTTTATAAATTCGGACAAATTTATTGAGTGAACAATAAAACCATTTTCCCGGAGTGTTCTGGTAAGTAGTGTATTGGATACTTCTGCTATTACTTCATTTTTTCCAAGATTAATAACATTGCCACTGATAAATGTATTGCAGGGGATTTCTATTTCTTTAAAATCTTTAAAGAAGTCATCTGGAAACATCTGTTTGCAATGAACGATGTAGTTGTTATCTAACACAGTCATTGCTCCACCGATGTGCAAGAATGGCAAAGGTACGTTGGCTATTCGTGTTTCATATCCCATATTTGACAGGATACGACTAATTGCTGTTGTTCCTTCTTTGTTTGTTCTTGATGAGTGCCCAATAAATGCAATTTTTCCTGCCAGTACTACATCACCACCTTCCGCAGTAGCAGGTTCTTTAAGAGATGCAATAAGCGGTACACTTAAAGATTCCAATGCTTTTGAAATCCATTGTTCTTCTCCTCTCCTGCTGATTAATCCCATTCTTAATTTAATGTATCCATTTGATGTGCAAATTGCTGCGTCTTTTACAAATACCGAGTTTGGATGTCCCTTTAATTCTTTGACATCAACAATATGGCATCCAAAATTTTGCATTGTTTTCTTTAATTCATTGTGTTGTTTTATTGCTTTATTTTTATCTGGCAACAACGTTATATTGTGTCTACCGAGGTTTTTAACATGAAAATATTCATGACTTGGGGTTGAAACAATAGCCTCAGTTAGTTTGTTTCCTTTATTTTTAGCCATAAAGTTTTTATCCTCTTTAAACTTTTATCTATTATATGTATATTTTTTATTTTTATAAAATCTACCGATTAGTTAATTTAATTCCCTCAAAATTATTCAGTATTTAATTATGAAATCTTGATTATTCTAAAGAAAAAGTATATGATATATTATAAATTAGATATGCGTAATATTTTGACAAGTATTATGATACGAGGGATTTCGAGGAGGGATAGGAAATGAAAAATGCACCAAAAATTATCGGTTTAGCACTTACTTTTGATGATATTTTAATTATTCCTCTATATTCTGATGTATTACCTCAGGATGTGGATACATGTACGAAGTTAACAAGAAATATTGATTTAAAAATTCCTTTTATTTCAGCTCCCATGGACACAGTAACCGAAAGCAAGATGGCTATAGGAATGGCAAGACTTGGCGGGGTTGGAGTTATACACAGGAATATGAAAAAAGAGGAAGAGGCGCTTCAAATAAAAAAAGTGAAAGAAGCGAAAGTTACTAAAAATAGCACACTTGGCAAAGACGGTAGATTACTTGCTGGCGGCGCAGTAGGAGTTGCTGACGGGGAAATTAATAGAGCAAAGTGTTTGGTAGAAGTTGGCTGTGATTTTATTGTTATAGATACTTCTCATGGCCACTCACAGCGAGTCGGAGATTTTGTTAAGCGTGTGAAGGATAAATTTCCTGATACAGATGTAATTGCAGGAAATGTTGCAACTGAAGAGGGTGCTTTTTTTCTGATTAAAGCAGGGAGTGATGCTGTCAAAGTGGGAATTGGTCCGGGATCAATATGTACTACTCGTATAATTTCTGGCGCTGGGGTTCCACAGGCTTCTGCGATTATGAATGTTTGTTTAGCATGTCAGGAGAATGGCATTCCTATGATAGCTGATGGGGGTATAAAAACTTCCGGGGATATCGTTAAAGCTATTGGACTGGGAGCAAATTCTGTCATGATGGGAAACATTTTTGCAGGTTGTGATGAAAGTTCGTCAAAATTAATGGAAAAAGAAGGAGTGAAGTATAAATATTTTAGAGGAATGGGGTCGATTCCTGCATTAAAAAAGGGAAGCAGTGATAGATATGGTGGAGGTACGAGAGTTAAAATGGTCGCTGAAGGAATTGAAGCTTTAACTTTGTACACTGGGGCTCTTAAGGATGTTATGTTCAAATTAGTGTGGGGGCTTCGTTCTGGTATGGGATATACCGGGGCAAAAAATATTAAAGAACTGAGAAAGAAAGCAAAATTTTACCAGATTACCGGAATGGGTCTTAATGAGAGCCGAGCACATGATGTTAAAGAACTTTAACGAAAGCATTGCAATAATTGATTTTGGCTCACAATATACGCATCTTATAACAAAAAAGGTACGAGAGCTCGGAGTTTATTCTGAGATTGTTTCGCCTGAAACTAAGATTAACGAGATTGTTTCTTTAAAACCAAAAGGAATAATATTATCTGGTGGTCCTTGTAGTGTCTACGAGAAAGATGCTCTTTTTCCTGCCGAAGAAATTTTTAAGTTAGGTATCCCTGTGCTTGGCATATGTTACGGTCTCCAGCTTATTGTCAAAATGTTTGGTGGGATAGTGTCGAGAGGTACACTTGGAGAATTTGGAAGAAATGAGATAAAAGTTGTTCAAAAATCTCTTTTATTTGATTCTATTCCTAAAAAAAGCATTATGTGGATGAGCCATAGCGATTATGTAGATAAAGCACCAGCCGGGTTTAATATCACTTCAACAAGCGAAAACGGCCTTATTGCATCAATTGAGAAAGATAATATTTTTGGCCTACAGTTTCACCCGGAAGTTAGCCATACTGAATTTGGTAAAGAGATAATTTCCAATTTTTTGTTTAAAATATGCAAGGTTTCTCCTTCCTGGAGCATCTCTGGTTTTGCAGTTGCTAAAATCAATGAAATTCGAGAAACCGCAAAAGACAACAAGGTTATATCAGGGCTTAGTGGTGGAGTGGATTCATCGGTAGCAACTATTCTTGTCTCAAAGGCGCTTGGTAAAAATTTAATTCCTGTTTTTGTTGACACTGGTCTTTTGAGGAAAAACGAAGCCATTGAACTTCTTGATGTTTTTCGCAGAGACTTGAGGCTTAAAGTGCTATTTGTAGATGCAAAGAAACAGTTTCTTGATAGTTTAAAAGGTGTTTCTTTGCCAGAGGAAAAAAGAAAAATAATAGGACGGGAATTTATAAAAGCATTTGAGAAAGTTGCTAGAGATGAGGGGGATATCAAGTATCTTGTTCAGGGTACGCTTTATCCGGATGTTATTGAGTCGAAAAAGGGAGGGAAATATTCCGCAAAAATTAAGTCGCATCATAATGTTGGAGGCCTTCCAAAGAATATGAAGTTTGTCCTTATTGAGCCGCTTAGAGAATTGTTTAAAGATGAAGTGCGTGTGCTTGGAAAAGAGCTGGGTATCCCAGAGAAAATTTTAGCACGCCATCCGTTTCCGGGACCCGGACTTGCTATTAGAATTATTGGAGAAATTATCGAAGAGAGATTAAACTTATTAAGAGAAGCGGACTATATACTTTTAGAAGAACTGCGCAAGGCGGGTTTATATGATAAAGTATGGCAGGCCTTTTGTGTTTTTCTTCCGGTGAAAACAGTCGGCGTTATGGGCGATAAAAGAACATATGATTCAGTGATTGTTGTAAGAATTGTTCAAAGTAGTGATGGGATGACGGCTGATTGGGCTAAAGTCCCATTTGATTTTTTGAAAAAAGTATCATCGCGTATTATCAATGAAGTAGCAGGTGTGAACAGAGTTACTTATGATATCAGCTCGAAACCTCCAGCTACTATTGAATGGGAATAGTATGCATTTGGGTTAATTTTTTAAATTAATCCAAGTTTTGGAGAGTATTTGTTTGATGCTGTGCATAAATTTTTTAAGGAGGATATATGGCACGCTACATTCTGGTCATTGATGAGGGAACAACGAGCACGAGGACAATAATTTTTGATGAAAAGATGAGAGAGGTTTCATCATCTCAAAAGAAGTTTAACCAGTATTTCCCAAGACCTGGTTGGGTAGAGCAGGATGCCGAAGAAATATTTGAAAAAGTATTAGAATCGATCAAGGAAGCTTTACAAAAAGGAGAAATAGATTCAAAAGACATTTTAGCCATTGGAATAACCAATCAACGTGAAACAGTTGTGCCGTTTGATAGAGATAGTGCAAAACCTTTGCATAATGCTATTGTATGGCAATGCAGAAGGACTACACAGCTATCTGAAGCTTTGAAGGAACAAGGCATGGAAAAGATTATTCATGAGAAAACAGGGTTATTTCTTGATCCATATTTTTCCGGGACAAAAATCCGTTGGTTGCTGGAAAATGTTCCTCAGATAAACAATAAAAAGACATTATTTGGTACAATTGATGCATTTCTTGTATATAAATTGAGCGGAGGCAAATTTTTTAAAACAGATGTAACAAATGCTTCAAGAACTTTGCTTTTTAATATAAATAACTTGCAGTACGATAAGGAACTTTTACATCTTTTTAAGGTTAAAGAAGAGATGCTTCCGGAAGTGGTAGAGAGCATAAATATTTTTGGTACAACATCCGGTATCGATATTCTTCCGGATGGAATCCCTATTACAGGTGTTATGGGAGACCAACAGGCTGCACTTTTTGGTCAGGGAGGAGTTAAAAAAGGCATTGTTGAGAATACTTATGGGACTGGTAGTTTTTTGCTTTTAAATACGGGTGATAAGCCACAATTTTTTGACAAAGGGATTCTTACCACTATTGCATCGAAAATTAAAGGCAAAACTCAATATGCTATAGAAGGCAGTATATTTATTGTTGGGGCCTTAATAGATTGGTTGCTGGACATTGGCTTATTAAAAAGTTTTGATGAACTAAACGATATTTTGTCAAATGGTATTGAAACAGATATATATTTTGTGCCTGCTTTTACAGGATTGGGTGCGCCTCATTGGGACCCATATGCAAGAGGAGGGATATTTGGTTTAACCAGAGGGACTAAAAGAGAAGATATCGTGAAGGGAGCAATTTATTCTATTGCTCTGCAGACAG
>DAOWNX010000122.1 GCA_030642335.1 Caldisericota bacterium | reverse complement strand
GATCTTCATTATTAAAAATAAGTTTAACTGAAGCTACACTGAGCCGCTTTTTAAAAGCAGATCCAGAAAATATAAGATCAGGTGCTTCTTTCGCTCTCAATAAAGAAAGACGCTGTTCCCCCAATGCCCATCGCACTGCATCAACAATATTACTTTTACCTGAACCATTCGGCCCTACAATACAAGTAACCTTTGGAGAAAGAACAATTCTTACATTGTCTTTAAAAGTTTTAAAACCATATATCCTGATCTCTTCAAGGTACATTAGAATAAACCCGTTATCTCCCCTTCCTCTGTGATATCCATACTCTCCGCGGCTGGAAGTCTAGGAAGTCCCGGCATTGTCATTATATTGCCTGCTATAGGCACAATAAATCCTGCGCCTGAAGAAAGCCTTACATCTCGAATTGTCACATCAAATCCTTCCGGCCTTCCTTTTAGTTTTGAATTATCCGACAGCGACAATTGAGTTTTTGCTATACACACTGGCAAGCCACTGTAATTAAGTTTATCAATAAGCTGTAATGCACTCTCTGCTTCTTTTGTATATATAATATTCTTTGCGCCATACATATTACAGGCAATTGAGCTAATTTTCTCTTTAACGGATGCATCCAGTTCATAAAGAAAATGAAAATGATTTTCATCGTTTCTGATAGCATCCACTACTTCTTCAGCAAGGATTTTCCCTCCCTTGCCACCACTCTCCCATACATTTGAAACAGCAAATCGAACGCCAGTAGCTTTAACAAATGCTTCAACAATTCCTATTTCCTTTTCTGTGTCTGTACCAAATTTGTTTAATGCAACAACTACAGGCAACCCAAACAATTGCATATTTTCGATATGTTTTAAAAGGTTGGGAAGCCCTTTTTGTAAAGCCTCGATATTCTCTTCTTTTAATTCTTTTTTATTTAATCCACCATGCATCTTTAACGCCCTGATCGTTGCAACAATTACGACAACGGAAGGATTAAACCCACCGGCCCTGCTAACAATATCCATAAACTTTTCTCCTCCAAGATCAGATGCAAAACCACCCTCGGTGACTACATAATCAGATAATTTTAATGCAAGTTTTATAGAAGTAAGCGAACTTGCACCATGTGCAATGTTTGCAAACGGTCCTCCATGGATAAATACAGGATGATTTTCAATAGTCTGCACAAGATTAGGTTTAATTGCGTTGCGCAATACAATAGACATAGCCCCTACTACATTTAAATCTTTTGCAGTAATTGGTTCCTTCTTTTTAGTAAATCCTATAATAATACGGGAAATGCGCTGTTTTAAATCTTCTAAGCCCTGCGCAAGACAGAGAATTGCCATAATTTCAGATGCAGCCGTAATACCAAATCTTGTCTCGCGTGGATAATCATTAGTTGCACTACCTAATCCCACTAGTACATTGCGAAGAGCTCTATCATTCATATCCATCGTTCTTCCCCATGTAATATGCTTTATATCAATTCCTAATTTATTCCCACGATAAATATGATTGTCGATCATCGCAGCAAGAAGGTTGTGAGCAGCATCTACTGCAGGGATATCCCCGGTAAACTGCAAGTTTATTTCTTCCATTGGCACAACTTGCGCGTAGCCTCCTCCAGCTGCTCCTCCCTTTACACCAAATACAGGGCCCAATGAAGGCTCTCTAATCACTGCCATTGACTTTTGACCTAAATCATTCAATGCATCCGCTAAACCTATCGTCGTGGTAGTTTTCCCTTCTCCTGCCGGTGTGGGAGTTATGGCAGTAACAAAGATTAATTTCCCATCCGCCCTTTTCGCTCTATTCTTATAAGCAACAAGGTCTACTTTGGCAATATACTTTCCGTACAAGCTTATCTCGCTATCACTAAGCCCAATACCTTTTGCAACTTTTTTTATATTTTTCATTTTTGCATTTTGTACAATTTCCAGATCCCGCATTACGCCTCCTTAAATTTTGCTACTCATAATTATAGCAGGATTTTCTACAAGTTAAAGACAGCAGAGTATCGGTTAAATTTCAGTGGCTTATTCTCACATCTTTCTATTGTTTTTCCGATAAGAAATTTAGCATCAACATCATTGTATATCAAAAGAAAGATAGTCACAAAATCAAGTATTTAGCGCTAGCTCAAATAATAACAATTTTACAGAAAAACTGGCTTGACAAATATACAAAAAGGGCTAAAATATATTTAATTCCTGAATAGGGGGAAATCATTTATCAGGAAAAAGAAATGAAAAAATTTTTAGTAGTATTGCGAATGATTTTATTAGTTTTATCTTTTGGGAATGTAGATGCTTTTTATGTTGTTGTCACTGATTTAGACCTTCCATCGGATGCAGTAACTACGCACATAAATCAGCAATTTATCCAAATGAAATTATCCTTTTTCTTACTCGTACTGCTTTCTCACTCTAAGATCTAAGCTTAATTACATTATTGTTTTTTTAAAATTAAAGGGGGTGCAAAATGAAAAGAATTAGAAAATTTATTGTCTCTTTCATTATTGTATCGCTTATACTTTCTGTTTCAGCTGGTGTTTTGACCACTTCCGGAAAGGAAGAGGATATCTCTCTCAGCACTTTTTATGATTTTGTTCAGAATGCAGATAAGGCAGTATGGCAAAGTGGGGCAGGATATCTTCAATTTCCCGGTTCTAACTCTGACAGCAGGGGGTTCGCCTTATGGCAAACAAATGGCTATATGGAGGATAACAAAAAGTATGCGAAGATTCTTGAAACTCATCCTGAATGGAAGGCAAATGGTTATATAATAGGAACTTATCCGAATTTAACAGTCCCAACTGGTGCTAAACTTTCATTAAAGATAGGCTTCTTGAAAGGAGCAACAGGAACAGATGGAGTGATTTACAGAGTTCTTTTTAATTACACCGGGCAACCAATAAACATCTTTGAAAAATATAAGAGCTATACGGGGAAAGTCGAAGCTATAACTATTGATCTTTCAAAGTATCAAGGAAAAAATGGAAAATTTATTCTTTATGTAAGTGCCGGTGGGAAAAGCTCGGCAAAGGATTGGGCTGGCTGGGCAGAAGCTGAAATCTTTTATACAAAAAAATATCCAGACCTCGTAATTACTAACCTATGGAATAAAAGTGGAGTAATCCACTACAAGATTAAGAACATTGGAGATGCCCCAACAACTCCTAAAACACCAATTCCTTTTACAAACAGCCTTTATCTGAATAATAAACATGTTTCTCAGGATACAGTTTCTCAGATACTGAATCCTAACGAGGAAATTGAGAGATCCTTTGGCAACTACTCTTATCAACCTCCGCAAGGTACACACACATTAAAGGTCTGTGCAGATATCAGCCAGAGTATTGATGAAAACAATGAAAGCAATAACTGTCTAACAAAGACTATCTCTCCGGGTGGAATAAAAGTAGATACAGGATGCAAAGATACCAAGGTTGAAATATACAATTCCAGTGAAAAACTTGTAACAAGCGGATACAGCG
>DAOWNX010000065.1 GCA_030642335.1 Caldisericota bacterium | reverse complement strand
TTACAGGTGGCATGGGCCCAAGAGCTCAACAATACTTCACAGACTTTGATATCAAACCGGTTACAGGCGCTTATGGAAAAGTAAAAGATGTACTGGGAGGATATCTACACAGCAAAGTAAGTTATGGAGCTACTGAAGTAACAGGACCTCATGAGCATAAAAAAGAAGAAAACGAAAAAGTAGAGCGATTAAAAAAAGGAAGTTACAGCTTTAAGAGAACAATTAGCAGATTTAAAATCTGCACTAAAGACAACTGAGGAAAAGCTAAAATAAATGAATATTTGGGGCACCATAATTTATGGTATTATCATTGTTGTAAGCTATACATACGCTGTCAACAAAAGTAAAAGTGACGCGAAAAAGGCTTTCAGGAAAGGGTGGCTACAATTACTAAAGCGGCTCCCCATTATCACTGCTATTTTCCTCCTCATCGGTTTGTTTGATGTGTTTGTACCAAAAAGTATAGTTGTTTCTGTTATTGGGAAAGGTAGAGGGTTTCTTTCGATTTTAACCTCTGCTATTTTTGGGACGATCATCGCAGGCCCGGTTTCTTCTGCCTATCCCCTGGGTGTGTTACTGCTTAAAAAGGGTGCAACCATCGCAGTTACCGCTGTATTTTTGAATGCCTGGGTGATGGTAGGTTTTGTAACAATACCATTTGAAATTTCTGTGTTTGGAAAACGTTTTACCCTTACAAGAAATGCACTTGCATTTCTTGGGACGATTATTATTGGAATGTTAACAGGATTAATTCTTACGGGAAGTGTATTATGAAAATATTAAAAAAATACTTATTTGAAATTTTAGTTACAGTTACTTATATTGTATTACTCTTTCTATTTCCCCAGAAGACTTTTATTGCTTTTAAAGAAGGAATAATTCTTCTAATTAAGATGCTTCCTATCTTTATCTGTGTGATGTTTTTTTCTTCCTTCATTGCAGTATTTCTCTCACCAAAGACAATACAGCGTTATATGGGAAAAGAGACGGGATTCAAGGGAGTTGTGCTGGGTGCAATCCTGGGCACTTTTATTGTCGGTCCACTCTGGGTACTCTTTCCCCTGTTTAATACATTCTTAAAAAAGGGAGCACGCCTTGCTGTTGTTGGTGCTATGATAGGTGCATTTGCAATAAAAACGCCCTGGATTCCTTACGCTGCAGACTTTCTTGGATGGCCTTTCATCACGGTAACTGTTGTACTAACGCTAAGTTATGGTATATTGGAAGGCATTTTGATAGAAAAAATACTCAAATCTATATAGCCTTAAGTTAAGAAAAAATATTTCTTTCAAAGCTAACCCTGGAAAAAATAACCCCCGACTTAACGCCAGGGGTTATTCTCTTGCTTATTTCCTTAGTATCTTATTACGGTTTTCCTTTATCCTTACTGTTCCCGTTACCCTTATTTTTGTTATTCTCTTGCTGCTCATTTCTCTTTGTTACAGTAATTTTTTCTACACCTACAGGTTCGCCTTCTTCTTGTTCTGTTCCAATAATTTCAACACTGTCACCTTCATTTATATC
Organism: Caldisericota bacterium; assembly: GCA_030642335.1. GTDB lineage: Bacteria > Caldisericota > Caldisericia > Caldisericales > Caldisericaceae > UBA646. Next base: position 4,048 of record DAOWNX010000065.1, on the reverse strand, counting down.
GCTAAGTTCCGCTTTTCCATTTGAAATAATAAGTGTATCCTTGGAAATTTTAAAAAGCATATCACAATCAACAATAGCCAGTATGCCATCCTCTAGGTTAACAAGGCTTACTTCTCCTTTAAATGTTTCCTTCTTGTTTTTACTTATATTTCCCTTTTCTTGTTCTGACTCCTCTTCGCTCTCTTCGTTTTCTGCTTTTTCAAGAATAACAATTGAAGTTGCATGATAAACATCCCCGTCTTTTCGTATATGAATCTGCACTGTTACATCAACTTCTAAAGATTCTATATCTGTTCTTCCTTCCCCTTTTTTCTGGATCTTTGTATTCTCGTCTACAAGAATTTCATTGTCAAAATCGCTTATTATTAAGATGCCGTTACCAAAAGAAAGAATATTACTTCTTAATTCAAATTCTTTTGTTTCCTGTTGCTGTTCTTCTTCATTTTCTTCTTCATTTTCTTCCTCATTTTCAGTGGCTTTAAGAATCACAATCGAAGTTGCATAATAAACATCTCCGTCTTTTCGTATATGAATCTGCACAGTTGCATCTTGGATCAATGCAGAAGAATCTGTTCTTCCTACACCACTTTCCTGGATCTTTGTGTCCTCGTCTACAAGAATTTCATTGTCAAAATCGCTTATTGTTAAGATGCTGCCATCAAAGGAAACAATAGCACTCCTTAGTTCAAACTCTTTTGTTTCTTTTTCTGTCCCCTTATTTTCCTTCATGTTAGTGAAAACAAGAATTGACTTAGCTTCAAAAACATCTTCTATTTTCGATGCCTTTACCAGCAGCTCATCTCCAATAGAGAGATCATTTGCGGCAACAGATTTTCCTCTACATTTAATAATGGTTTCTTCTGTAAACAAAATTTCTGTCTCATTCACAGTAATTATGCTACCATCTATATCATTTAAAATTCCTTTTACAACAACAAATTTTAAATGATTTTGGTTTTCTTCCTCCGTTTCTTCCCCTTCACCATTACCTTCCTCTTCATCAATAACATTTTGGGCTTGTTTCAGTGTATTTTTTATGCTATTTACAGAGATGTTGAGCTCCGATAAAATTTTTCCCCATCCCATTTTTTCATTTCTCATCTCAATAATTTCGTTGGCTGGCACATCAGATTCTTTAAGTAACGCAACAATAATGATGCTGTCGGAAGAAGAAAGGTCTTGATCTTCTAACTCCTCAATTATCCGGCCCTCAGTACTAAGAGAGCCCTTAAAAGAATTTGCCGAACGCTCTAAATTAAGCCCGGCAATAACCTGTGGGAGTGTGCCACTCTTGCCAAAAACAGGTGCAATTGAACTAATTACAAGAAAAGCTGCGATAGCTATACTAATGACTCCCAATAAAAATTTCCTGTGATGAACTGCTATTTCCTTCTTTTCAATCATTTTTAATAACCTCCCCTCCATGTTTTTATTTAATTTGAGTCCATTCTTAAAATCGTTAAAAACATCTTTTAATTTATCATCAGATTTTTTCACTGTTAATCACCTCCTTTAATTTTTTCCTTGCCCTAAAAAGTCTCGACTTAACACTTCCCTCTTTTTCGTTAATAAGTACACTAATTGCTTTAACAGATGCATTGTCCAAATAATGAAGCGCTAACACAAGACGATCTTTCTCATCTAACTTTTTAAGTGCTTCTCGCACCAACTCTTTAGTTCCCTCATCATTTGCAAAAGAAACTTCTTTTATTCTTACTTTTTTCTTCTGTCTCATCTGCTTAAACGCATAATTTATTGCAATTCTTTTCATATATGCCAGAATAGGTTTCTCTGGATTCACTCTTTTTCTAATTACATAAAGTTTAAGATATGTATTCTGAATAACATCTTCGGTATCTTCGTTTGATAAAAGATAAGCATAAACAATACTATAAACATACCTGACAGTTAATCGATAAAACTCAGTAAAAGCATCTTTATTCCCATCCTTAATTTGCAGAACAAGCATTTTTAACTTATCTTCCATTTTCTTCCACTCCTATAAATTATATCCTTAATCCAGTAAAAAGGTTTCAAATATATAATTTATTATATCCATTTTTTTTGATCCTCACTAAAACTAATTGATAAATAAAGGCTAAATATCTTTTTCATTGATTTTTTTAATATTTTCTCTATAATCTTGCTTAAAAAGTAAAGTATTAACCTATACAATAATGAAAAAATTGGAGGGAGTATATGACTAATGTTTCTATTGCGATAGCACTGTTTGCCGGGATTTTATCTTTTGTTTCACCATGTGTCCTACCACTTATTCCTGCATATGTTTCTTACATATCAGGAGTATCACTACAGGAAATGCAATCCGGAACTGCGTCAACAAAAAGAATTACAATCAGTGCGATTTTATTTGTTTTAGGTTTTTCAACAGTTTTTATTGCTCTTGGCGCATCTGCCACTACTCTTGGTAAACTGTTAGCAACAAATATGAGGACGTTCCGCATTATTGCAGGTAGTATTATCATCTTATTCGGTTTGCACATTATTGGTATACTCAAGTTAAAATTCTTAAATTACGAGAAAAAAATGCAAATAAAAAGCAAAAAAACTTCCCTGGTAGGAGCATATCTAATGGGATTCGCCTTTGCATTTGGTTGGACACCATGTGTTGGTCCTATCCTGGGGGCAATACTCGCAGAAACAAGTACATACACCACTATGAGTAAAGGAATTATCCTGCTCTCGTTTTATTCGCTCGGACTGGGTATTCCCTTTATTCTCACAGCAATCGCCATTAATAAATTCTTTTTCTTCTTTAAAAGAATCAAGAAATATTTTCATACCATTGAAATTATATCCGGACTACTCCTCATTTCCCTTGGTCTCTTGCTTATTTTTAGAAATAGCATACACTTTTAGTGTATGAGCAAACTGAGACAAGCCCGAATAGAATCGGCAATAAAAAGAGAAGTTTCAAAATATTTACTTGAATTGGATGACTCGAGATTGAGAGGCATTACTATTACATATGTCGATCTCTCTAACGATTTTCATTATGCAAAAATTTATTTCACTGCAATCAACAACGAAGATAGAAGCCAGGAAATTTTAGCTGCTCTCTCGCATGCCGCAAAAAGAATACAAAAGGATATAGCTCATAGACTAAAATCTATGAGACATGTCCCACTTATTTCGTTCCATTTTGATCTCTCAATACAAAAAGGAGACAAAGTGATCAATATACTCAACAAGGTTAAAGCGGAAATACAAAACAAGGAAGAACAAAACAATGAAAAACCACAAACTACTTGAAATCGATAATGTGCTAAAAAAATATAGTAGTATTGCAATATTCAGTCATGCAAATGCTGATGGCGACGCATTCGGCTCTATACTCGGCCTCGGTATGTCATTAAAACTCCTTGGCAAAAAAGTATCTTATTTTTTACCTGAACCAGTACCAAGAGGGTTTGCATTCCTTAAGGATTACGATTTAATTAACGCGACTCATTTAAACCATAACGATGTCGGCATACTATTAGATTCATCAGATATAGGAAGAATAGATCAGCTCGGTGCACATTTTAAATCTTTTGATGTGACAATAAATATTGATCACCATGGAACAAATGATTATTTTGCAACCTATAACTATACGGACAAGAATGCCCCCTCTACCACATGCATTATATTAAAACTCATAGAGGGCGCACAACTGCCAATTAATTCAGATATAAGTAATGCGCTTTATCTAGGCCTGCTTACAGATACAGGCTCATTTCACTATGCCAATACAACAAGAAACGCTTTTTTAACTGCAACAAAACTCGTTAAATATGGTGCAGACCCTTCATCCATGGCAAAAAAGATCTTTGAAGAGGAAACATTAGCGCATCTTAAGCTCATCGGAATTGCACTTAGGCGAATGAGTTTAAGAAATAAAATAGTCTTTTCATATGTCACCTATGCCGATATGAAATCTCTAAACGCATCAGAAGAAGATGCAGAAGGCATTATAAACCTGGTTAGAAAATACAAAGATGCAGATGTCGCTATTCTTTTTAAAGAAGTCGACAATAAAGTAATA
>DAOWNX010000157.1 GCA_030642335.1 Caldisericota bacterium | reverse complement strand
AATGTTTACACCTTTTAGCAGTACGTATACATTTGCTGCGGCAGAGCCATAGAGCCTGTTTTCTACTGTTTTGTTAAGCACACTTCCAATGAATGATTTCCGTGAAACACCGAGAAGGACAGGCAGGTTAAAGATGCTGAATTCGTTTATATTTTTTATGATTTTCAGGTTGTCTTCCAATCTTTTTCCGAATCCAATGCCGGGGTCAACGATAATTTTTTTGATGCCGAAGTCTGTTAATGCATTTATTCTTTTGTCAAAGTATTCCAAAAGTTCTTTTATTATGTCTTCATAATGCGGATTTTGCTGCATGTTTTTGGGAGTGCCTTTTATGTGCATTACAACTACCGATGCGTCAAATTCTTTTGCAATGTCTTGCATTTTCTCGTCAAATTGCAGTCCGCTGATGTCGTTAATGATGTCTGCACCGTTTTTAAGTGCTTCTTCTGCAATGGATGCTTTGTAGGTGTCTATTGAGATGGGTATGTCTGGAAAATTTTGCCTGATTTCTTTTATTATTGGTATTGTCCTTTTCTTTTCTTCTTCTTCGGTTATTTTTTCTGCACCGGGACGCGTGGATTCGCCGCCTATGTCTATAATGTCTGCTCCTTCCTGGATCATTGTTTGTACGTGTTTTAACGCTTTTTCGATACTGTTGTACAGGCCGCCGTCGGAAAAAGAATCAGGAGTGATGTTCAGGATGCCCATGATGAATTTTTCTTTTTCGAAATCAAATGTTTTGTTTCTTATACTGTAGGCAGTGAGCTGTTTGGATGCAATAGTTTTCTGCACTAGTTTCCTTATTTTGTCCAGTCCGAAGAAAGGTTCAAATGCAAGTTTTTTCAGGACTATTTTGTATGTACGCTCCGTACCTATTAGCAGGCAGTCCGTCGAGGATATTTTCCAGCTTGCAACATCTTGGTGTACTGCTACATCTCCTCCTGCGCTGATAAATTCTTGCTTGAGAATATTTGCGCCTTTGGCATTAATGTTGTGCAGTTTCAAAAGTATCAGGTTGCTTTTATCTTCGAATATATCAAAAGCCCTTTCATCTACTCTGATTAATTTGAGCTCTTCTAAAAGTGATTCTTTTTTTATTTTTCTTATAATCATTATTTTCCTTTACTTCGGGTTGTATTTGGTACGGCCCGAAGTAAAAATATATTTTAGAGCAAGTGGAAGATGTGCTTTCCAATTACCCCAGGAGTGCCCGTCGTTCCACTCTTTGCAAGAAACTGTAGCTCCGCTTTTTTTAAATTTTTGTTTGTATTTTTTGTTCAGGTTAAGTATATTTAACGAACTGGTTGCCTTTGTTTCGTATTTTCCGTTATCCATATAGATGATTTTTTTGTCAAGACTATCAAAATCTGCTTCTTTTTCAAAGAGAAAAACTCCTGACTGTGAAATTGCTCCGTTAAATAAATCAGGATATTCAAGAAGGAGGGCAACGGATACAAAACCTCCCAAAGAAACCCCGACGAGGTATTTTTTGTCGAATTTTATGTTTGTCTTTTTTTCTGCAAATTGGATGGTATTTACGAGGAACTCTCCGTAACATGAGTTGGGAGAGTACTCTTTTAACCGGTTTTCTTTGCGTATATCGACGAACAGGGCGTATGTGTCAGGTATTTCTTCTTTATGAATAAGGTAATCTAATGTATTTCGTGCTGAGCCAAATATGATGTATTCTAAACCATCCTGGAAGATGAGCAGTGGAGACTTTTTGTGTGGCGATTTATATGGTTTATAGAGATAAACATCTCGTTTGTAATTGCAATGGTTGTTACTATTGATCGTATATTTTTTAATAGTTCCGTGAGGAATATTCTGATGGAACTTTGTTGCAATAGGATAATGAAAACGGGGCATTTGCAGTTCGGAATTAAAGCCAAAGCCTCCTTCAGTTTTATTCGGATTTAATGGATCCAGTATTTCTTCTTTATCCACGATGAATTTGTAATCAAACCGCGCGTTTGAAGGGAATTCCTTTGTTATAGCCCACTTGTCTTCCTTTATTTGAAACAAAGGTTCTTTTTTCCAGTTGTTAAAATCTCCCACAATGGACACTTTTTTTGCTGTTCCATTGTAAATAAATTTCGCGCAGTTGTTTTTAATTTCAGGTACTTTATTTTTCATACTTCATTTTACTAAATTCTAAAAAATTTTAAAATAGGGCATGCGGATAAAAATTATTGCAGTTGGCAAAATAAAAAAGGAATACATAAAGAAAGGCATATTGGATTATTCAAAGCGGCTTGTCCACTACATTCCTTTTGAAATAGTTGAGGTAAGGGAAGAACATCTTAGCCGATTTATCGACGCTGATGCTTTTAATGTTTTGCTTGACGAAAAAGGAAAAGTGCTTACATCTGCTGCATTTGCTTTGTTTATAGAAAAAATGATGATTTCCTCTGTGAAGAACATTGTGTTTTTTGTGGGAGGAGCAGAAGGGTTTTCTGATGAGTTCCGTAAAAAAGCTGATTTTTTTCTTTCACTTTCAAAGATGACTCTTCCACATGAAATGGCAAGAATGGTGCTTGTTGAGCAGATTTACCGCGTGTTCACTATTATAAGGGGTGAAAAGTACCATAAATAAATTTTATACCGTAGCAACTGGGATGCATGCTGCGTGTCTTTCTGCTGTTAGCTCTTTTGCTACACTGTTTATTAATGAAAAAATTATTTGAGCGCGCATTTAAGATT
>DAOWNX010000063.1 GCA_030642335.1 Caldisericota bacterium | reverse complement strand
CATCCCCTTTTTCAATGTTAAATTTAGAGAAATCAATGGACCTTTTATCAACACGCGGCGTTGTACCTGTATTAAAACGCTTTAACTTAAAACCAAGTTCCTTTAAATTATCAGAAAGGTTGTTGGCAGGTGGTTCTGCCCATCGCCCAGCAGGTTGCATCCATTTTGAAATGTAAATCCTGCCGTTAAGATACGTTCCTGCAGTAATAACAACAGCATTTGAATAAAATTTCATACCGTCAGAAACCTCTACGCCTTTTACTCTTTTCTTTTGAACAATAAGGCGCGTTACAGTCCCCTGTCGAAGGTGTAAATGCGGTTGATTTTCCACTCTCGTTTTCATTCCTAATGAGTATGCCCATTTATCACACTGTGCCCGCAAACTCCATACAGCCGGGCCTTTAGATATATTTAGCATTTTTATCTGAGTAAGTGTTGCATCTGTATTGAGAGCCATAACGCCGCCGAGAGCATCTACTTCGCGAACAATTTGTGCCTTACCAGGTCCACCAATTGCCGGGTTGCATGGCATCCAGCCAACGCTGTCGCTATCAATTGTTACAAGAAGGGTTTCCACTCCCATTCGTGCTGAAGCAAGTGCCGCCTCAACTCCGGCATGCCCCGCCCCAACAACAATTAAATCAAACATTTTCATAATACAATTATTATACATTCTTTTGGCAAATGTCAACCGCATGTTTTAAATAGATAATTCACAAAAATTTGCTATTATACTTCTATAGCATTATACTATATTAAAAATAATACATCAAAAAGGAGAGAAATTATGAGCAATGGGAAAATTGCAACAGAATGGTTTTTTATAGGATTAACAACAGCGCTTATAGGAATAGCTGTAGCGCTTATACTTACTCCGCCCACCTATTACACAAAAAGATTCCCACGATAAGCAGCAAACTGTTCTTTGAGTTGCTACTATAATTTCACAAAAAATTATTTAAAATGGAGAAAAAATGATCAAAATCGGAATTTTTATGCCTTATATGCAGAATATTGACACAATTTTTGATAAAGTAAAAAAAGAAATAGGATACAAGAAGAAAATTACGCTAATCAAACCAAAAAGTGAACTCGAAAAGAAAAAAGCAATCCCAGAAGTAGATATTGCCATTTCCGGCCCTCTCACAAATGAAGAAATTATAGAAGCAAAAAAACTTAAACTCATACAGGTACCGTATGCGGGAACAGAAGAATTTGATCTAAATTTATTAAAAGACAGAAATATTATCCTCTCAAATGTTCACGGCAACGCAACATCCGTTGCAGAGCATGCATTTAGTTTACTTCTTGCCTTAGCTAAAGGAATAGTAGTAAACGACAGGGATCTTAGAAAAGGTATGTGGCATGGCTGGATGAGTAGCGAGCCAAACATAGAGATCCAAGGAAAAACGCTCTGCATTATAGGGCTCGGGAGTATTGGCAAAAAAGCAGCACAGTTTGGAAAAACATTTGGCATGAATGTAGTAGGCGTGAAAAAAAATATAACCAATGTTCCGAATGTAGATAAAGTCTATGGAGCAAATAAAATAAAAAATGCAGTTTCAAAAGCAGATTTTATCCTTCTTGCAACGCCTGCAACAAATGAAACAAAAGAGTTAATTAATAAAGAGATGCTCAACCTTATGGGAGGAAAATATCTTATCAACGTATCAAGAGGATCTGTAATAAATGAACGAGACTTGTTCGTTGCACTTAAAAACCATACATTAAAAGGAGCAGCAATCGATACATGGTGGTTATACCCAAAAAATCAACATGAATTCCAATACCCATCACTCTATCCGTTCTGGTTACTGGACAATATAATCATGTCACCACATACAGCTGGATATTCTGACAAAAGCATTGCCAAAAATTGGGAAGAAGCTATAACAAATATTATGCGGTTTGCTTCCGACAAAAAAATTAAAAATATTGTAAGTGCGAAAAAAGGTTATTAATTGCTGTAAAAAAGGAGGACATATGGACATAAATATTTTTAGAAGAAAAAAGAAAATTGTAGTATCAGTTCTTACAGAAAAAAAAGTAAAAGAAACACCAGTAAGATGCCAATCTTGCGGCAATCTTATTAAATATGAAGATCTAAAAGAAAATCTCAAGGTATGCCCGTACTGTGGTTATCACTTCCGAATGACAATAAGTGAACGGATAAATCTCATTGCAGACTCAGGCACATTCTCAGAGATAGATACGGAAATAAAAACTGTTGATATGCTAGACTTTAAAGATCTACTTACCTACAAGGAGCGCATAAAACAGACAAAAAAAGAAACAGGGCTTGATTGTGCTGTAATCACAGGAAAAGCTAAAATTGGCGGATTTAACACAGCAGTTGGAGTTTTTGCATTTGAATTTATCGGAGGAAGTTTAGGTTCGGCAACAGGAGAAAAACTCACAAGACTTATTGAGTATGCAAAAAAACGCAAGTTACCATTAATCATCGTCTTCTCATCCGGTGGAGAGAGAATACAGGAAGGTATTTACTCCTTAATGCAAGTTGCAAAAACAATTCAAGCAGTAGATTCGTTTAAGAAAAGCGGCGGACTATTCATACCGATTTTAACAAATCCTTCTTACTGTGGGACAGCTGCCATTGCCATGACAGGAAGCATTATAATTGCAGAAAAAGGTTCTTCAATTGGTATTTCAGGCCCGCGTATTACAAAAGAGGTTGCAAAGCAAAATATCCCGGACAAATTAAAACAAGCAGAATCTTTGCTTCAAAATGGGTTTCTGGACATAGTTGTTGATAGGTATTTGCTCAAAGCAACTATCATACAGTTTCTTAAACACTATAACAGGAGGGCAATATGAAATACTTACTTCCGTTTGAAAAATCTCTTAAACCACTATATAAAGAATTGGAAGAAAAAAAGAAAAACTGGGAAACAACAAATAATATAGAAGAAAAAATTCAACAAGAACTGAAAAAAATCTACAACAACCTCACCGCTTACCAGATTGCACAAATTGCCCGTCATCCCGATAGACCCAATACCACAGACTATATTAACGCTTTATTTGAAGATTTTATTGAACTGCACGGAGATAAGAAGAGCGGAGATGATCCTTCAATTATAGCAGGCATGGGAAGCTTTAAGGGCACAACGGTTGCCGTAATAGGAAGCAGAAAAGGAAATACGCTAAAAGATATGATTTTATGTAATCATGGAATGATAAAACCAGAGGGATTCAGGAAAATCGCAAGAATTGTTAATCTTGCCTCAACAACGTTTAAAAGTCCCATTATCACATTTATTGATACACCAGGAGCATTTGTATCCAAAGAATCGGAGAAAAAAGGACAAATAGAAGCGGTTTCCGAACCCATACTTGCACTGTTTAAAGCAAAAGTGCCAATTGCTGCTGTTATAATTGGCGAAGGAATAAGTCTCGGCGCACTCAGTATGAGCATTGCAGATAAAATCATTATGCTAAAATATTCGTTTTTCTCAGTAATCTCACCTGAAGGAGGTGCATCAATTCTATATAATGACAGGAAAAAAAGCGAAGAGTTAGCATCAAGCTTAAAATTCACAGCAGCCAACCTGTTTAATGCAGGTATTGTTGACAAAATAGTGAATGAGCCAATAGGCGGAGCACACAGAAATAAAGAGAAAGTTATAAAAGCAACGGGAGATGCAATTAACAATGAACTTGAAACACTACTAAAGGAAAACGAAAAACAGCTAAAAACAAATCGTATAGAAAAATACAAAAAAATTGGAATCTATGCAGATTGACTGAAAATTCACATATACCCCTTGCGCTATCCATTCTGGTTGCTGGACAATGCAATACTAAAAATTATGGCTTTTTAATCACTCTTCCGCGATTCACTGAATAGAAGCCAAAACGCTTTCTTATAGAATCCATTGTTTTTTCAATCTTTCGATCTTTTTCTTCTTTATCATCTTTAAAAAGCAAAGAAGAATTGTTTTTAGAAAGTCCTGATGCAGAAATGCCAAGAAGACGTATTTTTCGCCCCCTCACATACAGTTCATCAAAAAGTAAAACCGCTGTTTCATAAATCTTCTTATCGCTATTAGTTTCTGCAATAGTTTTTCTATGTGTTTTTGTAGTAAAATCTGCATAGCGTACAGTAAGGGTAACAACGGTTGAGAAAAGATGGTGCGTCCTAATCCTGCTGCCAACCTTTTCCGAAAGAAGCTCAAGTACGCTCTTTATATAATCTATTTTATCCGTATCTGCCGGAAAAGTAATCGAATGTCCTATAGATTTTGCTTCCTCTTCTTCCATCGGGGTAATAACAGGAGAATCATCAATGCCCCTTGCTGCATTGTAAAGAAATTTCCCGTACGAATGAAACGCCCGCGTAAGTGTCTTTATAGAAATTTCTTTAAGTTCTCCTAGTGTTTTTACATTGAAAGAGCTTAAAAGTGCGCTTTCCGTTTTTTTACCAATCCCTGTAATTTTATTTACTGGCAAGCCGTTCAAAATTTTTTCTGTTTCTTCCTTTCTTATTACCATCAACCCGTCAGGTTTTGCAAGTTTTGAGCCAAGCTTTGCAAGAAGTTTATTATAACTTATGCCCACTGTGCACGTAATATGAAACTTGTTTTTCACTGCTTCCCTGATTCTATTTCCCGTTTCTATGGCCTCATTAAAATCTTTTACTGTATATGTAAAATCCATAAAAACTTCATCGATTGAAGAATATTCAATAGCCGGGCAGAAATTATAATAAAGCAAAACAATCGCTTTCGATATGCACACATATTTTGTCATGTCTCCTTGAATTAGTATAAGGTTCGGGCAGAGCTTTTTAGCCAGTTTTAAAGGCATTGCAGAATGTACGCCATACCTCCTTGCTTCGTATGATGCAGCGGATACTACAGAACGACCTTCCACATTTCCTGAAATGGCAATAGGTTTACCTTTAAGGTCGCTATTTTCTGCCTGTTCTACGGAAGCAAAAAAAGCATCCATATCAATGTGCATAATTATTCTATTTTCTCTTTCCATAATTTTATTATACATCCTTCGTTGTGAGTATAAAAATTTCATATTGTTGACAAATAAATTCAAAATAATATATTATGTTCAAAATAATAATTTATAAGGAGAAAGTAATGGCAGAAAAAAACATTACCAAAGTAGAACTCAAACAAGCATACGGCCTTACAGTAATGGCAAGGGGAAATTCTAACCACTGGATCGTGATGGACGGGCCAGAAGATTTTAAAGGCCACGATGGTGCACCGAGACCGACGGAACTATTGCTAATGGGCGCAGCAGGATGTACATCACAAGATATAATATCAATTCTTGATAGAATGAAAGTTAAATACAATGATTATAAATTAGAAATAACTGCAGAAAAAGCACCTGATCATCCGCATGTATTCACAAAAATTAATCTTACTTACATGATCTGGGGCGATGTACCCGAGGATAAATTTAAAACCGCAATTGAACTCTCTGAAACAAAGTATTGCTCAGCATTAGCTATGCTGCGAAAATCTGCAGAAATACATTCAGGGTACAAAATTTTTAAAGAATAATAAATTAATTCTCTTTGGAGAGGTTAAACATCTTTCTCTCTTTGAACTCTTCCTGTTTTCCTTTATTATACTGGTTTACTGGTCTTAGATAACCAACCACTCGTGAATACACTTCTGCTTTTTGCCTTTTTTCTTCAGGGATAACTTCTCCATTAT
>DAOWNX010000101.1 GCA_030642335.1 Caldisericota bacterium | reverse complement strand
TTGGAGATGTAAGAGTTAGACGAGCAGTAGCTTATGCAATCAACAAACAAGATATAATTGACCATTTATATAAAGGGACTGCTATTGTGGCAAAAAATCCTATTCCACCAACACTTTGGGGATACAATGATGCAATACAGGACTATGTATACAACCCAGAAAAGGCAAAAGAGCTTCTTGCAGAAGCAGGCTATCCGGATGGTTTTAAAACAAACCTGTGGGCAATGCCTGTTTCTCGGCCATACATGTTTGATCCAAGAAAAATCGCAACAGCAATTCAAGCAGATTTAAAAGCTGTTGGAATCGAGGCAGAAATAGTATCGTACGACTGGGGTACTTACCTTGAGAAAACAGAAGCTGGAGAACACGCGATGTGTTTACTGGGCTGGACAGGAGATTATGCAGATCCAGATAATTTCTTATATGTCCTGCTTGACCCAGATGCAGCAACAGTAGGATCCGCTGGAAATGTAGCATTTTACCGAAATCCTGAGGTCCATCGACTGAATATGGAGGCAGTAACTACATTTGACCCTGCAAAAAGAACAGAACTTTACAAACAGGTTCAGGTTCATGTCCATGAGGATGTACCATGGGTTACACTTGCTCATGCAACACAAATCCTAGTATTTAGAAAAAATGTCAAAGGATTTGTCTTATACCCAACAGGTGATTATCACTTTGATGCAACATATATCGAAGGAGAAGAATAACACCGACTAATACAAAAAGGGGAGGAGAATCCTCCCCTTTTTGCCAAAACACAAAAAATGAAAAATTATATTCTAAAAAGAATTTTAAACCTATTTTTTGTTTTGTTTCTGGTTTCTATTATTATTTTCTTACTACTAAGACTTGCTCCTGGAGATCCTGCAAAAGTTATAGCAGGGGAACATGCATCGCAGGAAATAATTGAAGAAATCAGAATAAGATTGGGTTTAGATAAACCTCTTATTACACAGTACTTTATTTGGTTTAAACAGATATTACGAGGGAATCTTGGCACATCAATTCAATCCCGTGACTCTATTATGAAAGAGCTACTTCTAAGATTTCCAAATACATTTGAATTATCGGTTTTTGCAATGATTTTTGCCGGAATAATAGGCTTTCCCGCAGGAATTATATCAGCCGTGCGAAGATATTCATTCCTTGATTATGTCAGCATGTTCATTGCACTAATAGGTGTTTCCATGCCGGTATTCTGGCTTGGTATTATGCTTCTGATGGTATTTGGCGTAAAACTTGACTTACTTCCGATAGGGGGACGGTTAAGTGTTTATATTCCACTAAAACCCATCACACACTTTTACCTAATAGATAGTCTAATCACCCTCAATGGCCGTGCATTTTTTGATACGTTAAAACATCTTATTCTTCCATCTATTGCACTGGGGACAATACCTATGGCATTTCTTGCGAGAATTACACGTTCCAGTATGTTGGACGTCTTACATCAAGATTATATACGAACCGCAAAATCAAAAGGACTGCGTCAAAGCATAGTTATTCGAAAGCACGCTTTAAAAAATGCCATGATACCAATCTTGACTACGGCAGGCACAACATTCGCACTACTTATGGGGGGCGCAATTCTCACAGAAACTGTATTTTCATGGCCTGGCATTGGCACATACGTAGTACAAGCCGTATACGCAAGAGACTATCCGGTAGTACAAGGTTCCGTCCTATTTATTGCCTTTTTAATTGCTATTACCAATCTAACTGTTGATATACTTTACGCATATTTAGACCCAAGAATTCATTATCAATAAGGAGGAAGTGATTAGATGCGCCAGTATTCCGCACTGTATGACACGATAAAGTATTTAAAGAAAAACAAAGGAGCAATGCTCGGGCTACTTTTAATTGTTGCATTTATTCTAATAGCAATTTTTGCGCCTTACATAGCGCCAAGTAGTCCAATTGAACAAAATCTAAAAAACAATTTAAAACCTGGCATTTGGGCAAACAATCCAACAAATATCCTGGGTACAGATGAATTTGGCAGAGACTTACTCAGTCGAATTCTATATGGCGCAAGAATATCTTTAAGTGTGGGATTTATCGCTGTGTTTATCGGCATGTTACTTGGTGGTTCAGCGGGTATCATTGCTGGTTTTTTCGGTGGAAAGATTGACGAAATTATTATGAGAATTGTAGACATAATGTTTTCTCTACCATCTATCCTTCTTGCAATTGTAATCGTTGCAATCCTGGGAAGAGGTTTAGATAAAGCAATGATTGCAATAGGAATTACTTACGCACCACAAATTGCAAGAATTATTCGCGCAGAAACACTCGTTGTTAAAAACGCAGAATATGTTGAAGGAGCAAAGGCCATTGGAAGTTCTAGTATGAGAACAATATTGGTGCACATTCTGCCAAACGTTATGTCTCCTATCATCGTTTACGCTACATTAAGCACAGGAAGTGCAATTCTTGACGCAGCTGCCCTGGGTTTCTTAGGACTAGGGGCACAACCTCCTACACCAGAATGGGGAGCAATGTTAGCAGATAGCTTTCACTCAATCACAGGTGGATATTGGTGGGTAGAAACATTCCCCGGAATAGCAATAGCGATGACTGTGTTGGGATTTAACTTGTTTGGTGATGGTTTACGTGATTCATTAGACCCAAAACTCAGGATATAGACCACTAAATTACGCACAAGCATTCATTTTGCGCACTCTTCTTAGCTAAATTTTTTTCTACTTGTCTTCTTCAACAATCTAATTAAACCAAAATAAAACGATTAAATAATCGAACCCTGTAATAGTCCAAAAAACAAGCAAATAGTCACAAGGCATCAGGAGGAAACATTAAAATTTTACTAAAATCTTATTGCAAAAAATCTTATATAATAGTAAAATAGAAAAAATTATAAAGAAGGGGAGGTATAAATGAAAAAATTTAGTATCTTTATAATTGTTTTGTTACTTATCCTTATTGCAAGTCTTGTCTTTGTGCTACAAAACAATGCTCTAGTAAGCCTGAAATTTTTCACATGGGAATTTTCGACAAGTATGGGGTTACTTACAATAGTTGTATTTTTTGCAGGATTTATTGTAATGTGGCTTATCTCTGTGATGTTTTACATTAATGCCGCTACAAGACACAGAAGAGGAGTTAAGGAAAGAGATAGTATCATCAAAAAACTTGAAGAAGAAAAAAGTAAAATCAAAGAGGAATATGAGACAAAATTAAAAACAAGCGAAGAAAAAATTAAAGCACAAGAAGAAAAACCTCTAAAACCGAAAACTCAACCGGAAGTTGAAAAAACGACTGAAAAAAACATAAAAGAAGAAACTGAAGAACAATCAAATGAAGAATCATTACCAGAAAAACAGAAGAAAAAAGGTTTATTTCGCCGAAATAAGTGAATAGAAACATAAAACGATTAACGCGTATCGGAGTTATTGCCGGATTATATGTGGCACTTACTTACCTCACTTATACATTTTCGTATATGCCGATGCAAGTTAGAGTTGCTGAAGCTCTCACTGTCCTCCCGTTTATATACCCAGAAGCAGTGTGGGGAGTGGCAATTGGTTGTTTTATTGCAAACATAGCTTCGCCATTCGGGCCAATTGACATAATTCTTGGCACATCCCTTACACTTATTGCAGCACTTTTAACACGTAGACTTGCCCGAACAAGAAAGCTGTATCTCGCCCCCCTTCCACCTATTATAATTAACGCATTCGGTGTTGCACTGTATGTGACAACACTGGCAGGATTGCTTGGTTCAAAAGGATTGACAATATCAAAGCTAGGAACATTCTCATACATATTTACGCATTTTGAACTTAGACCTTATATCATAGGAGTTATCTGGATAGCCATAGGAGAGACAATCGCAACCTATGCGTTGGGATTGCCACTACTCTACGCTTTGACTAAAAAGGGAGAAAAAAATGAAAATTAAAATAGCACTTGCACAAATAAACCCTTTGCTCGGAGACATAGGAAAAAATAGAGAAAAACATCTGGAATTCATCGAAAAAGCGATAGAAAACAATGCACAAATTATTGTATTTCCAGAGTTAAGTATTACAGGGTATAGATTAAAAGATTTCACAATGGAAGTGGCATTGCCTGCGGATAGCAATTTTTTTAATCCAATACTTAAACAAAGCAAGAAAATTGACATTGCATTTGGATTTGTTGAAAGAGGAAAGGACAGTACCATCTATAATTCTGCTATGTACCTCGAAAATCAATCGATAAAATCAGTTCACCGAAAAATATATCTCCCTACCCATGGAATGTTTCAAGAACTCCGATTTATGGGAAGA
>DAOWNX010000091.1 GCA_030642335.1 Caldisericota bacterium | reverse complement strand
CCAATCCATTATTAAACCCCAACTATTAGAAGAAGTAATAAAGCTCTGTGTTCCTGTGGGAGTGCAAACATTTTTCTTTACAAAAATGGATAAAAGCCAAAAATATAACATCGAAAAGAAAATCCAACGATTCAATGCAATCGCACTATCTGTAGCAGAACAATCAGAAGTTGCGTTTATCCCAAAAGTAGCCATGTTAAATGGAATAGAAGATCTTTTCAAACTAAAAGATGGGAGCTTTTCTGTTGTACTGGAACCATCTGCACAGCAAAATATTATGTCTCTTTTAAAAAATACAATGCCAAAAAAACTATCAATTATGATAGGACCTGAAGGAGGCTTTAGCAAAAAAGAAATAGAAATGTTTAACATTTATAACATACCTTTTGTTTTCTTGAATACGGGGATATTTCGCTCAGAACTTGCAGGGTTTGCAAGCGCACTCATAGTAAGAGAACTTGCATCAAATCGCTAACGACTGGCGAATCACGATCTTACTTAAGTAATTCCTTTGAAATTTTATTGTGTTTATCAATAAACTTTTTCTCGTCCAATTTTGTAAAATGCCCGCCCTCTATTACAACTTCGCCATTAATCATTGAAAAATCTACAGATTTTGCATCACAAAGCACAAGGGACGCAATAGGATCAGTAAGTCCTCCTGCAAATTCAAGCCGATCCATCTTAAAACCGATAATGTCCGCTGCTTTACCCTTTTCAATAGAGCCAATTTCTTTCTCCATTCTTAAAACTTTTGCCCCACCCATTGTAGCAAAAGATAAAGCCTCGCGTGGAGTCAAAGCGTCTGCTCCATACTTTACGCGTTGAAGAAGCAACGCATTTCTGATTTCGAGCAAAAAGTTCCCTGAATCATTTGAAGAACTTCCATCTACTCCTATTCCGATTCTCATTGCCGTATTCTTCATTTTAGCAACAGGGGCAATACCAGAACCCAGTCTCATATTTGAAGTAGGACAGTGGGCCATACCCACATTATGGGCAGAAAGTTTTTTTATGTCCTGCTTGTTCACATAGACAAGATGCGCAAACCATACATTTGAATCTAACCACCCTATTTTTTTCATATAATCAACAGGTCTCAATCCAAATTTAGAGAAGCAAAATTCCTCTTCATCCTTTGTTTCTGCAAGATGAGTATGCAACAAAAGATTATATTTCCGCGCAAGAGTAATACTTTCGCGCATTAATTCTTCAGTAACAGAAAATGGAGAACAAGGCGCAAGAGCAACTCGGTGCATAGAAAAACGAGAGGGATCATGATATTCTTCAACAACTCGTTCTGAATCCCTTAAAATTTCATCTTCGGTTTGTACTACAGAATCAGGAGGCAACCCTCCATCCTTTTTAGAAAGAGACATACTACCTCTCGTCCCGTAGAAACGCACCCCTGTAATATCAGCTCCTTCCATCTGTGCATCAAATAGATAAGGATGCCCTTTGGGAAAAAGATATAAATGGTCAGTCGTGGTCGTTACACCGCTTTTCATCAGTTCAAGAATAGCTGTAACTGTAGATATCATCACAGCTTCCTCGTCTATATTCTTCCACTTTTCATAAAGAAAAATTAACCAATCAAATAATTTTGTATTCTGTACCTCAGGGACTACCCTGAAAAGTGATTGGTAAAAATGATGGTGGGTATTAACAAATCCGGGTAAGACAACCATTCCTTTTCCGGAAATTTCTTTATCAATTTCAAAATCGGGAAAAATTCCACTCCCCACTTCTTTTATTACATTATCTTCGATATAAATCCATCCATTGTTAATTTCTTTTAGGTCCTTATTAAATGTGGCAATAATATCTATATCTTTAATTAGTACTTTCATTACATTTTTTTTCGCTCTTTTCCAAGAGAGTATAAACTAACTCACTCGTTGCAGGCAATTTGAAAATTCTTACCCCCACCGCATTATATATAGCATTTGTAATAGCGGGAGCAGTAGCACCCATAACAGTTTCTGCAACTCCTTTTGCACGGTATGGTCCCGTTTCTTCAGGATTAACAATTGTCACCGTTTCAATTTCAAAAGGCACATCCTCTATTGACGGAATAATATATGTTGAAAAATTTGTTGTTTTAAATATTCCTTTCTCGATAATCATGTTTTCAAAAAGCCCGTATCCCATACCCATAACAAAACCACCCTCAGCTTGTGCCTCAAGCCCCTGCTTATTTATCACATCACCTGCATCTATCACCTCTGCACCTTTTAACACTTTCGTTTGTCCTGTAAGAGTATTAACCTCTACAAGAGCAAGATGAGCAGAAAATGCAAATATCTTATGGGGTAAACCAAAAACATCCTTAATTTTTATATCAGCAACTGGCATAAGAAAATATCCTTCAGTTTGTGGAAGATGGCATGTGTCCTTCATAAAACGTGAGGCAATTTCTTCATAGAAAACTTTCTTTTCAGGCTCATTGTTTGCATAGATATATCCATCACTTGCAGTAAGATTATCAGCAGAAACACCTAATATCTCCGATGCTTTACCCTTTAAAATTTTCATCATTCCTTCTGCTGCAATAATTGTCGCCTTACCACCTGTATATACCCCTCTCGATGCACTTGTGGGTCCTGAATCTGCAGTGGTATCGGTATCACCAAGTAAAACATTTATCTTATCTATAGGACACTTCATAGCCTCCGCAGCAATCTGAGCATAGGAAGTACCAATACCTTGTCCGTAATCCACCAAGCCCACTCCCACAGTAAAACCACCATCTTTACGTATCTTCAAAATAGAACCTCCATAATCAGGAAGCCCAACCCCAAGACCAGTGCCTTGGTATGTAAGAGCAATACCAAAACCCCTTTTAATCCATGGTTTTTTAGAATCATTTACTAGATATTTCTCTCTATTTTGCCACAGTTTCGTTTTTCTTACTCCATCCAATACAGCAACTGTGCCAACACTCGTCGTAAGTCTATTACCTATAGGAGCAATATCACCCCTGCGGAGAGCATTCTTCCTTCGCAGTTCTATAGGGTCAATTCCTAATTTTTCAGCTATAATATCCATCTGTGTTTCCATTGCAAATGTTGCTTGAGGTACACCAAAACCTCTGAAAGCACCAGAAGTTCCATTATTTGTATAAACACAATAACCATCTATGTTTACATTGGTAAGTTTGTAAGGACCACAAGCATGCTCAATTGCAAGGTTTAATACAGGCCCACCAAGTGAAGCATATGCTCCTGTATCTGCATATATTTTTACTTCATTTGCAACAAGTACCCCATTCTTCTTTACCCCTGTTTTATACTTCATAACCATTGGGTGACGCTTCCAATAAGAGACAATGGACTCTTCCCGAGACATAACAATTTTTACAGGCCGTCCTGTTTTTAATGCAAGCAATCCTAAAATAGGCTGTATAGTAAGCTCGTCTTTGCCACCAAACGCTCCACCTACTGGATAGGAAACAACATGAATTTTTCGAGGATTCAGGGCAAGACAACGAGAAAGTTGCATCTGGTCTCTCTGCGGATATTGAGAACCCGCATAAACAGAAAGAGCCCCGTCTTTTTCAAGCTTTGAAACACCTGATTCTGTTTCCAAGAATACATGTTCTTGCCTTCCTGTATAGTATGTGTGTTCTACTATGACATCCGCTTCTTTAAATCCTTTCTTTACATCACCTCGGTTAATTTTCGTGTGGAGATGAATATTTCCATCGTCATGCACTTTTGGCGAATCAGATTGTATTGCTTTAATGGGATCATCTACAATAGGAAGTGGTTCATACTCAACAGTTATAAGCTTTATTGCTTCTTCCGCTATTTCTTTTGTCTCAGCAGCAACAGCAGCAACAGCATCGCCAATGTATCTTACTTTATCCTCACATAACACAGGCTGATCTGGCGTAACAATGCCAAAACCATTTAAACCGGGAACATCTTCCCATGTAACAACAGTAACAACACCGGGTAGCGCTTTTGCTTGTGTTGTATCAATTTTTTTTATCAATGCATGTGGATATTTTGCACGTAATATTTTACCAAAAAGCATTTCGGGAAAATTAAGGTCAGACATATATTTAATTTTTCCGGAAGCCTTATCTGCAGCATCAACTCTTGGCACACTTTTTCCTATGTATTTAAAGTCTTCCATAGTCATGCCTTTCTCTTCCAATCATTAGCACGTAGGTCAAGTAACCCTTCGTACAAAAGATTTATACTTATATCTTGCCGATACTTAAGAGATGCTCTTATATCAGATATTGGAGAGACCTCTCTAAAAGCAAGTCGTGCAATATAATAAATCTGTTCAGAGGAATCTAAAGAACTGCTAGTGATAGCTTTTTCTACTCTTCGCCCCCTTACAACTGTCGGTGCAACTGCTCCAAACGCAACAACTGCCCTATCAAACGTATTCGTTCCTGTCTCACTTCTTCTCATTTTTAATGCAACATTCAAAACAGCTATCGCAAGCGCGTTTCTCTGGCCTAATTTTTTAAAAAAACCTATTTCGTTTTCTTTCAGTTCAGGCATAAAAATATCAACAACTAATTCATTTGGCTTTAAAATAGTCTTTCCCGGACCTGTAAAAAATTCTTCAATAGAAACAACTCTCTCGCTATTAATGGTTTTAAGTTTGAGCTTTGCGGTTTGAACAAATAACGCAGAAATAGAATCGCCAGCAGGAGAAGCATTTGCTATATTTCCGCCAAGTGTTCCTCTGTTCCGTATTTGCGGAGAGCCAATAGTGGCACAGGCTTCTCT
>DAOWNX010000046.1 GCA_030642335.1 Caldisericota bacterium | reverse complement strand
TTAGCACGTTAAAGCCTTTCATTCTTTTGTATCTGGCTACTACATCTGCCGGGATGTAATTTCTGCAGTGACCTACATGAAGCCCGGACCCTGAAGGATACGGGAACATTACCATAATATAGTATTTTGGCTTTTCTGAGAAATCTTCTGCTCTGTAAAAATTATTTTCTTCCCAATATTTTTGCCATTTTTTTTGAATTTCTAAATAATTGTATTCTTTTTCCATATTTCCTCTATAAAAAATAAAAAACTGGTGGAGCTAAGGGGATTTGAACCCCTGACCTCCTCCACGCCAAGGAGGCACTCTCCCAACTGAGCTATAGCCCCACTGTCAATATAATATACAGATTTATTCATTAATGTCAACAATATATTACTTTTTATTGCGCTTTGACCAAATCCACCTTTTTGGTATTATTAAACAAAAAGAAAGGAAGGCTTAATATGTTAAGAATTATTGTGCATGGTGGTGCAGGTGATATTAAATCTGAAGAAGTTCCCATTCGTGTGGATGTATGCAAAAAGGCATGCTCTGCTGGTTTTTCTGCTCTAAAAAGTGGAAAAAGTTCCATTGACGCAGTTGTAGAAGCAGTAAAAGTTCTTGAAGACCATCCTTTATTTAACGCAGGCAGAGGTTCTTACCTTAATGAAGAAGGTAATGTGGAGATGGATGCAGGCATAATGGATGGGAGTACGCTGAATATGGGAGCAGTTTCTGCTGTAACTTGCGTGAAAAGTCCTGTTGAACTTGCCCGTTTTGTTATGGGAAAATCAGAACATAATTTTTTAACAGGTAAAGGTGCTGAGGCATTTGCAAAGGAAATAGGGATGCAATTTGAACCGTTACAATATTTTCTTACCGAGCGTACTGTGAAACTTTATAGAAAAACACAGTTCGGTGATACGGTAGGAGCAGTAGCATTGGATGAAGCGGGGAAGATTGCAGTTGCTGTTTCTACAGGCGGTGTGCCATTTAAGCATGTGGGAAGAGTCGGAGATTCGCCACTTATTGGCTCAGGATTTTATGCAAATGATTCTTTTGGGGCTGTTGCGACAGGTATTGGCGAAGATATTATGCGTCTTGTTCTTTCAGTGAGAATAGGATTTTATCTTGAAAGAATGGATTTAGACAAAGCTGTTACACAAGCTATAAAAGACCTTGATGTCATTAACGGCAAGGCAGGGCTTATTGCTCTGGATAAGATGGGGAATATTTCCTTTCATTATAATACGAAGGGAATGCTCTATGCATATATGAGAGAAGATTTAAGGGAGTGTGTCGGAGGAATTTGAAGATTTAAAACGGAGGATAGACAATGTGAAAGGGTATTTTGCTATTATTCTTTTTGTTATTGCCGTTTCTTTTTTCTCTTCTCGTATTATTTTTGAGAAAAAAAGAGGAACTTTTCGTTTTGCCGGGGTAGAAATTTTTATACTTGGCGTTATCCTTTCGTTTGTTTTTTCCGGGCAAGATTTTTTAACCAGTCTTTGGCCACTTATTATTTTTGCTCTTGCATTTGCCGGATTTGGTTTTGGAATCCAATTTGAGAAGAGAATATTAAAAAAAATTAGAGCTAAATCTTTTCTTTATGGATTTTTGACTTCTTTAAACTTTTTTCTCTTCTTCTTTATTTTACATTTTTTCTACCCGCTCGATATGGCTATTCCTCTTTCTGCAATATTTTCTATTCCTTCTTCAACTGTACTTTTTAGCATTAAGGGAGACAAAAGGCCCGTTATTTCTGGTGAATTGAGCATTGCGCTGATTTTGATATATTATACCGTTGCCATATATGGTTTTAAGGGGGTTTTGATATCTGTTGTTCTTGGGTTGGCTGGGTTTTTGATTATCCTTTTCGAGCGCATTTTGAATAAAATGGAAATGTATATCCTTTTCTTTGGGTTTTTACTTCTCATCGCGTCTCTTTCGCAGATGTTTAATACTTCGATCATTCTTTCTGCCTTTTTTATGGGTTTTGTTATAGCTTTTTTCTCTGTGCCCTATCATTCATCAACGCTTGTAAACAGAATTGAACAACCTTTGTTTTTAACACTTTTGTTCTCTTCTGGCTTGTTCTTTTACTTGAAGAGCGTTTCTATTTTTATATTGTTAATTCCATATACTTTTATTAGATTCTTTTTTGTTTCCCCGCTATTTAAGAAGAAAAGCATATTTTTTATTCCTATTGGCGCGTTAAGTATAGCACTTTCAATAGAAACTAAAATTCCTTACCTTATCACATTTACAGCGATCTCTTATTTTATTTTGCTCGTTATTTTTGAATTTATTTTTAGAGGTGGAAAATGGCATATTTAATGCTATCAGCACTTTTTATGTTTTTGTTGTTTTTGGTGGGAAGAATTGCATTATCTCCATCTATTTTGGTTGAGACAGTCCTTTCTTTGGCTTTTTTTATTATTATAGGGTTTTTTTTAGGGAAATTTTTTGAGCGCATCCGGTTTCCTGCTATTTCAGGTTATCTTATAGCGGGGCTCCTTCTTTCTCCTTATTCTTTCGGTCTTATGAATTTTGAGCCGTTGAATAAT
This sequence comes from Caldisericota bacterium, assembly GCA_030642335.1. GTDB lineage: Bacteria > Caldisericota > Caldisericia > Caldisericales > Caldisericaceae > UBA646. The sequence continues at coordinate 4,393 of DAOWNX010000046.1, read as the reverse complement.
TTAACCTTTATTACTGAAATTGCCCTTGTTTTTATTGCCATACAATCGGGGATGGAAATGAAAATGTCGTTCCTTAAAAAACACGGCAGGGATATTGTAAGGCTTACTCTGTCTATTGCTTGTATTACTTTCTCAGGTGTGTTTATCGCTTCTTTTCTGATTTTTCAAAAGATTTCACTTGAAACACCTCTGAAAGGCGCGATTTTATTGGGTGTACTTCTTATTTTAAAATCTCCTCTTTCCACTATTGCCGTGATAAAAGAAAGTGGCGTCAAGAAGACGGAACTTGGAGATAAAATTCTTGGCATTGCCATCTTAAAAGATATTTTTGTAATTTTACTTTTTGCAATACTGATTCCTATTTTAAGCGGAGGAAACTCTTCTGCTGTTTTTGTTGTTCTGGAGCTGGTAGGTTCTCTTGCGGTAGGTCTTGGTGTCGGAGTTCTTGTAGCTTTGTATATGAGGCATGTAAATGTTGAACTGTCAATTTTTATATTTATTCTTGCTTTTCTTGTCTCTCAATTGCGTTTTATTCATATTGATCCATTGCTTGTCAGTATTATTACAGGTTTTTTTATTCAGAATTTTACATCTGCAGGAAAAGAATTCCAGAAGGTTTTGGATGGTATTTCCCCTGCTATTTATTTGTTATTTTTTGCACTTGTTCATGCATTGACGGACATTCATATGATAATTAAATTCCTTCCTATCACTTTAATACTTATTGGTGTAAAATGGTTTTTCACAGAACTCGGATTGATAGTCGGGACAAAAGACCCTATTATGAGGAAATTTGGTTCGGTTGGCTTAATTAATCAATCAGGTCTTTCCCTTGTTTTGGTTTTGCTCATTGGAGAGACATTTCCTGCGATTGGCGATACAATAAAAGTGATAACTATTGCTGTTATAATTGTCACAGATCTTTTTGCCCCAGCTCTGTTCAAATACTCGCTTGTTAAGGTTTCGAGATTAAAAAAGGAAGATAGGGGTAAGGATTCCCTGCCTTCTTAAACTATTGTATTAATTTTCCATTTATGAATACATTTTTTATTGCGGTTTTTGTTTCCCATGGATCTCCATCGAATAAAACAAGGTCTGACATAGCACCTTTTTTAACTACCCCGTATTTTTTCATTCCCAGCATTTTTGCTGGAGCTGACGTAACTGCTCTCAGTGCTTTTTCTGTGCTTATCCCTTCAGCAATAATAAGGCCAAGCTGAATGCGGAGGAATTCTGCGGGATACAACGGATGTCCCGATATAATTGCTGTTTCAACGCCATTTTCTATGAGTGTTGCGGGAACTTTCGGTGAAAGATGTTTTAATTCTCTTCCAAAGCGCGATAGTATAACAGGGCCAAATGCAACAGGTATTTTGTTTTCTTTGATAATATCCAGCACAAGGTCACTTTCGATTGCAAAAGTTATAACTGTATTTAAGTTGAATTCTTTTGTTATTCTAATGCTTGTCGCGATGTCGTCTGCACGCAAGGCGGCAAAAAATGCTTTTTGTTTGCCTTCCAAAACGGAGAGAAGAGATTCTTCCTGCATGGAAAATTGTTTCTTTTTCTTTCCTCCATATTCTTTTGCTTTGTAAAGCGCTTCTCTTATTAGATATGCGCTGCCCATTCTTGTCATTGGCATTTTCTTTTGCGGCAGGTAGACAGATTTTGGAATACTGTTAACGGAAAACCGCATACCAAAAGGTGATTTGATAGTCATATCTTTTATTGTGTCACCTGAGTTGTGTATAATTGCGCCTCTCCCTCCAATATTATTTGAAAGGCCTGGCAAAACAAAACTTGCAGTGACACCTCCCTTTACTGTTTTAGGAAAGCTTTCATCATACGGATTAATGCCGTCTAATGCAAGAAGTTCTGGTGTTATTGGATTTGCCTCTTCATTTAAATCATTTCCTTCTATTCGTCCTAAAGATTCTTCCTTAAGACCGATACCGGAAGAGATGTCGATAAATCCTGGTGTTGCAAACTTTGCTTTGAACGTGTTTTTTACTTTTTCTTTGTTGTCTTTTCCTACATATTTGATGCTCTTTTCGTCGAAGAGAATGATTGCATTTTCTATGATTTTCGTGCCGTCAAATATTTTTTCTGCTATAATTTTATACATTTTTTCACCTCTCATATACTATATTTCCATTTGCAATCACTAATTCCGCTTTGGCTGTTGAACTGAAAGGGTGTTTCGAATAGATGGATAAATCTGCCACTTTGCCTTCTTCTAAGCTTCCATACTCTTTATCAATTTTTAGTATGCGTGCTGGATTGATCGTTATCATTTTTAGAGCGTTTTCTTCTCCTGCTGGACCGTGGTATGCAACTAATCCTGCTTGAAGAGGAAGGCACTGTATAGGGATAACGGGGTGGTCTGTCATTAATGCTGTAAGGACGCCTGCTTTATCCAGAAGGGCAGGAGTTGAAAATGAACCGGAGCGTGTTTCTACTTTTGGCGAGGTGTCAAGTAAAGGGCCTGCTACGACAGGCACTTTTTCCTTTGCCAGTACTTCTCTTATCCTTGCTGCATCTGTGCCGTGCTCGATGACAAGGTCCAATCCGAATTCGTGTTTTGCAATCCGTACTGCCGTGAGAATATCGTCAGCCCTGTGGGAGTGAATCCTGAGCGGTAATTTATGTTGTATTACAGGAAGCAAGGCCTCCATATCCAGGTTGAAGGGGGTTTTTTTCTTTTTGTTTTTCTTTTCTGCATATTCTTTTGCTTTGGCAAGCGTTTCTCTGAATACTTTTGCTGTACCCATTCTTGTTGTGGGAAGTTGGTGCTTTTCCGTGTAAACGCGTTTAGGGTTTTCGCCAAATGCGCATTTTACCCCTGCAGGATTTTTGACAATCATCTCTTCTATTGTTTTTCCAAATGTTCTTATAATTACGCTTTGCCCGCCTATTACATTTCCCGAACCTGGGCCCGTGAATATCATTGTGATGCCTGCTGAAAGTGCATCTTTAAAGGCAGGATCATCCGGATTTATCGCGTCGATTGCGCGCATGCCGGGGGTTGATGGATTTGTCATTTCATTCCCATCCATACTTTCCTCTCCTCCTTCGAGCGCATAAACTCCAAGGTGCGTGTGTGCGTCAATAAATCCAGGAAATACAAGCTTTCCTTTTGCGTTTATCTTTTTTGCTTTGGCGTCTATTTTGTCTTTTGAGATTTTTTTGATGCGTCCGTTGTCGCCTATCAGGATGTTTCCATTTTTTATAATGCCTTTTGTTACCGTAAAGATTGTTCCTTTCTCAATGAGAATCATTTACTCCTCCTTCCGATTTTGTATCTTGCTTATAACTTTAAAAGATTGATTACCGTTAAAATCTAAAAAATTATTGTTTGTATATAAAATGTTATCTGTTCTTATTGTATTCATATTAACAAAAATTTTAACACAACTTAAATTAAATGTCAATTAAGATATTGGTTTTGATAGTATCGGATAAACTGTCTATATACGATTTAATGAAAATGGGGAGCCAAAGGCTCCCCATATATATAATTCCTTAAAGATTAAAGGAGGGTTGAATTATATTACGGCCTGCATGTTCCTTTTCTTTCTTTTCCGTGCTTTGAACTGTTATATGCTTTGCTTCCTAACCCTGTTTCTGTTCTTTCTACCATTTCCGTTACTTTTTCAGAAAATGTGTTTAACATTGCTTCGTATTTTGTTTGATCAATTTTTCCTGCATCAAGCAATGCTTGCAACTGTTCTGTTCTACTGCTTGTGATAAAGTTTATCAGCTCTTCCTGGATTACACCGTTTACCTCTGCTATTTCTGCCAAGCTCTTTCCATCACATCTTTCTGCTTTTAGTTCGTCTTCAGTTACACCGAGATATGTTGCGATCTTTTCCATTATATTTCTTGCAGAACCGGCAAATCCATATTCACCTTTTGTTGCACTATCTTTTAATCTGCCTTCCTTAGCACCATCAAGCTTATATTCTGCGCTGTTTATAGCTGGACGATCGGCATTTCTACTTCTCGCAAAAACAACTCCTGCTCCTGTTAAAATTATGCCTCCGATTATTAATGCTACTAAAAATCCTTTAATTTTCTTATTCATTTGTTGCCTCCTATTTTTTTATTTGTACTTCTGCTGTGAGTATAATAATTAAATGTGATGAAAATATGAAGGAAAATTTGCAGGAAAAAAATTTTGTAACAAAATGATAAACAGAAGGGGGAAGCTATGCAGATGAAAGAAAAATATATTTATTTTATTAACGAATTTATATTTCGGAATAACAAAATGTACGGCGAAAAAGATCCGTTTGACTGGCTTGTTTATGTAAAATAAATGAATAAGTTGTAGCTTTTGTAAAATCTGGTAAAATAGTTTTGTGGAAAAATATGATGTTGTTGTAATTGGAGG
>DAOWNX010000061.1 GCA_030642335.1 Caldisericota bacterium | reverse complement strand
TAGGAGGTGCAGCGGAAAGAAATGCAGAAAAGGAAGGTCATTGCGCTCTTTTCCTTGGCATGCATTACGCCAAGTGGTTGTGCGGCAACCTGTAGCAATCCCGACTTTAACAAACAGACATTATTTTAAGGAAACTTTATTTGAAGGAGATAGCACAAATGAATGTAAAAATATTGAATAAAAAGATAACTGTGAAAGTTGTTCAAAGAATAACGATTTAAAAAGGCATTTATGAGAATAATAGAAAAAAGTCTGAAAATTCTTTCAAAAAGTGTGGAAAATTTTCCGAGTTGGGGATCTAGTATATAGGAGAATAAATTTTTAATAGGAAGCGCAGCAAAAAGAAATGCAGAAAAGAGAAATTTTATTTGAAGGAGGTGGTACAATATGAGAGCAATGTACTGATGAGTAAAAGGCAAATGAAGAATTATTTCGTGTAGAAGCAGGCAACAACTAACTGAGTGGAAATTGGATAAAAAAGTTAAAAGGTATAAAATGCTAATATGGAAACAGTAACAAGCAGAATTAGAAGCAGAGATAAGAGTTTTAACTTAATTAAAATTATACGAGGAGGTAATAAAGATGTCTATCAACAAAAAGTTTTTATTGGTTAGTGTGGTTTTCTTGTTTGCGTTAATGACATTTTCAGGAATTGCTAATGGATACTTTAAAAATGTTTCATCTGCTGAAGTAGGTAGGGGTATAGTCACAAATGAGCTCTCTAACACATTAAAGACCTGGATTATTAAGAATGAGGCTCAGTACTATAAGAACATTTCCATTTCAATAACTCCTGTTAATATAGAAATTAAAGATGGTAAAGTAGAAGGAACGTTCACTGGAACTGTAAGTGAAATGTTAAAAGCAACAACCCCAGAAGAGCTGCCAGCAATAAGAGGAATGGAAAGATTCAAAGATTTGAAAAACGGAGAATTATCCCCTAACAGCATCAGTGCTGTAAATAAAGAAATAAATAGTTGGGTTACTGAATTAAAGGGTTACATTGGTAAAACTGAAACTCTAAATATTGATTTTAAAGTTGTAGCAGACCTTTCAGAGAACGGAAATATTCTGCCAGAAACAGTAAACTTCTTTGCAGATAACTCGATGGGTGATTTTTATAGGATATACAGTTTGGTTCTAACTGCAGATGAAATGGAAATGAAAGGTTTCAAGCATGTAGAAGAAATTGCAAATAAGGCTAAGGATGCTGCTTTTCCTCAAATTTCTCAATATTGTTACACGGTAGATGAATACCGGAGAAAAGATACAAATTATAATGATCCTGGCTATCCTCACTACAATGATTATGCAGCTGACTATGCGGATCACTATGCTCTAGAGTATAACACGAACCAGTATAGGACTTGTACAAATGATTGCGCAAATTTTGTTTCACAGGCAATGTATGCTGGGAGAATTCCAATGAGTACCACTCATGATGTAGAGAATTGGTGGTACGATTCTTCAGAGCTTCTTCCAGATTATGCTCCCTGGATATGGACAACACCAGTTTCTGAAAATGGTAATACTGGTTTAAGGAACTATATGTATTACAATGGTTATTGGGCAGACTCAGATTGGTACTGGGCTAATGCAGGAGGTGTAATAATGTGGAAAGACACGAGTGATTACCCAGGACATGTTGCAATGATTGTGCAAAATGATACTATAAACCGTGCATTAAGTCAGCATAATACTGATAGACAACACTATTTTTATAGCGGGGAAGGGTGGGAAAATTCATATTACAATGATAATGACCAGAATTACTATACAGTTCATCATTATGTTACATATTGTTATGCTTCACAACATGGAATAACAAGGTAAATGAAAAAATTATGCTAAGAAAAAGGTTAATAGCATCGGTAATAGTTATAATTATTTTATCAGTTTATGTTTCTGGATGCAGTAGGAAAGGAGAAGTCCTGCCACAAAATAATCCTCAGAGCGAAATACCAAATCAGGAAGTTGAAATTGAGAATGGTAAAAAAGAAAAATTTGTACCCTGGGAGACTTCTCACTGGGAAAGGATTAACGATGAATCTATTTCAGCTTTTGCGATAGACCCAAAAGATAGCAACATCATATATGCAGCCACATATCCACGACAAGAAGTTGACCAATCTGGCAAGGTTCAAGTAATAGGAAATGCTAAAACTGCCCTGTGGAAGTCTGAAGATGGTGGAAAGCATTGGGGCATTCTCCTATCTTTAAAAAATCTTCTCTTTGGACCCCCGACTATTGATGGAGTTTATGTTGACCCAAAATGTTCTAAGAATATTTGGATAACAGAACATGGTAATGGAATATTATTTTCTTCTGATGGTGGTATCACCTGGGAAAAAGACCTTCAAAAAAGTGAAAACGACATTTTAAAGATGTATAATGACAGCTTTAATAATAAGAACCTACCAGTTGTTTATACGTATCGAATTCCTGAAGTTAATAGTGATATTGGTATTCTATTCTCATCGCTTGATTCTGGAAAAACATGGAAACGAACTACTTTGCCTCCGTTACCTGGCGTGGCATCGAATGTAGCACCAAATCATTTGGCCGTCGATCGAAAAAATCCAAATATCGTATACGCCTTTGGCAATAACGGTCTTTTTAAAGCAGTGGAGGAAAGAGGGAACTATGAATACTATCCTGTTGAAGACAGTGTAAATACTTCTTACATATATATTGACCCTCAAAATCCAAACCTCCTATACGTTGTCTCTTACAGCTATCAAACTTATAATTCTTTTACTACCTTCAAGTCATCCGATTGCGGCAAAACATGGGAAAAGATGGGTGACTTTTATTTTAATCCTCTTTATCCTGATCTCCTTATAAAGAGTGTTGCAACAAAAGAAACTTCTTCTTACTTGAAGAAACTTTATGTATCGTTGGACAACGGGAAAAACTGGAAATTAACAGATCTTGACCTTAACGAAAACAATCTTTATAACATCTCAGTGGGAGTAAAAGGTATAATTTATGCAGAGACTTATAAAGGGCTTTTTAAATCTGAGGACAAAGGGTTGCATTGGTTTCAAATTCCAAACTTCAAGGAAAACTATTGGAGTTCAATATCTGCGCATAGTTGCTTTAATAGTAGAATTCTTGTTGACTATAACAATCCAAATATAATTTATTGGGCAAGTGGGCTTTCAAAATCTACTGATGGCGGCAAAACATGGCAAGAGATAAATATTCAACACTCCAAACGAGTTCATGGTTCTGCAGTTACAATTGATCCACATAACCATAATATTGTTTATCTTGGAGTAACAGGAATAAGCGATGTTGAACCACTTTCTTATGAAGAGTTTACCACACAGGGCATTTATAAAAGTATTGATGGTAGAAAAACCTGGGAAAAGATAGGCTTAACTGGATATAGTGTAAGTGCTATAGCAGTGAGCCCTGTAACAGGCATCATATATTCAGGAACATATTACGATGGTCTATTCAAGTCCAAAGATTCTGGAAAGACATGGGAAAGAATTACACTTGATGGTGATTTCCATATTTCTGTTTCCTCTCTTACAACTGATTCTAAAAATGGCATTGTTTATGTAGGTGTTTTTGGAGGTGGCATCTTTAAGATAGAAGACAAAAGCTAAGCAAATGTATTTGCTGTGCTATGTGGTTATTATATGTGTGAATTTGGAGCTAGGCCTTGAAATATAAGATTTCTGCTTATGAACAAAGTCATTGTTTGATAGAATTTGCAGGAGCGCTTAAAAAGTAGCGCTCCTTTTTTATTACTGCAAAAGCATTAAAAACTTTTTTTAAAAATTCTTTGAAAAATATGAAACTTTTTTGCGAGTTAGGTGTCTAATAGATAGGAGAAAAGAATTTTAAAAAAAGTGTAACATTTTTTGAAAAACTTAAGTCTTATATATGGAGGAAGATAAATCTGCTGAGAAGAGTGCAGATTACAGAAGATTAAAAACTTATTGCAAAAAAATGATTAAGGTATTATTAGAAGAGGAACAAATTTAACCCTTTGAAAGGAGGTACAAGATGAATAAAGAAAGATATAAATGAAAAGAAAAGATAAGCAAAAAAGAAAACAGGGAAAAGTAAAGTTTTTTAGTGAGTTACATTAAAAAAATTTGGAAATTTAATGGTATAAAGTTAAAATTTTGAAGGAGGCAGCTTATGCATAGAAGTAGTAAAGTAATAAAAAAGGTTTTCATTTTAGTGCTTACATTTTCATTGATTTTTGCATCCACTTCACTATCTTTCGCTAATGATAGTGAAACTACTTTGAGACAGAGCATTGATAACCTCTTTTACGAACGTGCAGAATGTACTATTGGTCATAATACTAATCTCAATAAATTTTATGTTATAAACTCCAAATTATTACAGTTTGAATTGAATGACAGAGTGCAAAAATTCAGAGCCCTTGAAAAGCGATGGGAAACGAAAATAGTCAGTATGAAAAGTACTCCATACAGAAAAAATATTAATATAAGCGATAATATTGCAAATGTTTCGGTTTATGAATGGACATTCTTCGACTGGACTTGGCAAGGAAATACTATTACATCCGGTTTTGGCGTTAATCATGATATGACCTGGAGTTTTAAAGACGGTAAATGGCTACTTCTTAAAGATTCGTATGATGAAGGACCTTTAACAGGGGTAATATCTCCTGATTATGAGCTCTCTACTGAGTCAACATCTACAAAAGTAGTTGTCGAGCAGAGTGCTATGAATACTGCTACAAGCACAGTTAGTTACAATAGAAATGCAGCTGCTTCCTATGCAGACAGTTATGTTAATCCGTCAGCTCATGGTGGGACAAACTACCCGGGTTATTACAATTCCGCTTACTACAAAACTCAACCTAACGATTGTACAAATTTTGTCTCGCAGTCAATGCATGCTGGAGGGGCTCCTTATATAGGTTGGCGTATACACAATAGTTCAAGCTGGTGGTATGATAATAATGGAACATATCCTAATCAAACTAATGACGATGATTGGCCACTTACGTGGATAAATGTAGACTACCAATATCCTTTTATGTTAAATCATTTTGGAACAGAAATTCCAATAAGTAATGTGAACATTGGTGGTCTTCTAAAGGGAGATATCGTGTATTATGATTGGGATGCACAAAATGGTGTAAACCATGTAGCTGTGGTAGCCTATACCTATATTGACTATTTGAGTGGGACATATGCAGTACTTGTTGATTGCCACAATTACGATTATTACCATGTTAGATGGGATTATGCTGGCTCACAAAATACATCCACGGGGCCTATATACCATCCAATACATATATACAACCAGTTATCATTTTAGAATTAGCACAATTAGCCCAACACTGTTTATTTTAGCGGTATTGGGCTAAGTAATGATAATAACAAGCTTATTTTTGAATAAAAATAAAGGATATTTTATATACTAATGAATAACATAATAGGGAGGAATCAAATGAAGCGCTTGCATTTACTTATTTTTTTTATTTTGTTTGTTTTGCTGCTTTCGTCAGTAGGTTGCAACATACGTGATAAGGCAAGCATTGAAATAGTCTCAAATCCGGAAGGTGCAGATGTGTATATCGAAACTATCCAGGGTAACAATATTTTTACTTACGGAGTAGTTGGGAAAACACCCATAACAACAGAATTATCAACCAGAAACAAGTATAGAATTACTTTAGAAAAAGACAAGTTTACGCCAGAAACACAAGAGGTTTCTCTGTCCATTTTTAATAAAAAGCTTGAGGTAAACCTGAGGGAATTCCCGTATGTGTGGAAAATTAATACAGGTCAAATTTCGGATGGCAAAGTTCTTGGAAGTAAATTGTTCCTGGTTTCTTCGTCAGAGCTGTACAAGATAGATAAGAGTACGGGAAAAGTTGAGTATAAAGCGGGGTTTGAAAGAACAAATCCAATCGAACCCTCAGAACCTTTTGGTGAAACGCATGTCACAATAGAAAACGG
>DAOWNX010000002.1 GCA_030642335.1 Caldisericota bacterium | reverse complement strand
GATTGGGCAACAGTAGGACAAAGGGATAGAGACCAGAGAAATATCATTACTTCGCTTGAAATCCTTCCGGAAGGGTTAGAAAAGATGAATCTTCGTCTTCAAGAGAAATATAGAAAGATTGGAAAAAATGAAATCCGATTTGAAGAGTATAAAATGGATGATGCAGAATATGCAATTACTGCTTTTGGCACGGTTGCAAGAATTGCAAAGACGGTTATTAGCATGGCAAGAGATGAAGGAATAAAGCTCGGCCTTATCAGGCCTATTACTCTATGGCCATTCCCGACAAAACTTATCGAGAAGAGAGCAGAGCAAGTGAAATTTTTCTTTGATTCTGAACTAAACGCAGGACAGATGCTTGAAGATGTGAAGCTTGCAGTAAATGGCAGAAAACCGGTTTACTTCTATGGGAAACTTGGTGGTGTTGTTCCCAGTGCTGAAGACATATATGAAGAGGTTAAAAAGCATATAGAAGGAGGCAGATAATGAAAACAGTATATAAAAAGCCAGAACCAATTACGAATAGGCCTACTACGTATTGTCCCGGTTGTCCTCATGGTATTGCACACAGACTTGTTGCAGAACTCCTTGAAGAAATGAATCTTACAAGAGAAACTGTTATTGTCTGGCCTGTTGGCTGCTCTGTATTTGGATATTATTTTATTGGTACTGACGCAGTGGAAGCTGCTCACGGGAGAGCCTGTGCAATGGCAACAGGTATGAAACGAACTCACCCGGAGTCCTTTGTGATGACATATCAGGGTGACGGGGACCTTGCCTCAATTGGTATTGCTGAAACCGTTCATGCGGCAGTAAGGGGAGAAAAAATAACAGTTGTATATATTAATAACGGGAACTACGGAATGACCGGAGGACAGATGGCGCCTACAACTTTAATAGGACAGAAGACAACAACATCTCCTTACGGAAGAGATCCGAAACTTACCGGATTTCCAATGCATGTTCCTGAAATGCTTGCAACACTGGAAGCTACTGCTTACATTGCAAGAGCAGCATTAGACAGCCCTCAACATATTATTCAGGCAAAGAAGTTTTTGAAAAAGGCATTTAATACTCAGGTAAACGGCATAGGATTTTCTCTTGTTGAGATGATTTCTTCCTGCCCTACAAATTGGAAAATGACACCGGTAGAAGCGTTGGAAAGAATAAGGAAAGAAGTACTTCCCGTATTCCCCATTGGGGAATTCAAGGTTGCTGAAGGGGTGGAGTGATATGGAAAAGAAATTAATTATTGCTGGATTTGGCGGCCAGGGTGTTATGTTAGCAGGAGAGCTTCTTGCTGAAGCAGGCAAAGAAGAGAATAAATATGTCACATTTCTTCCTTCATATGGCCCTGAGATGCGGGGTGGAACTGCAAATTGTGATGTGATTATTTCAGATGAAACTATTGCATCTCCTATTATTTCGTATCCTGAGGCAGCTATTATCTTAAATCTTCCTTCTCTTGACAAGTTTGAGCCTACGATGAAAAAAGATGGATTGTTGGTCTTAAATAAATCGCTCATTCCAAGAGAAGTAAAACGGAACGATCTGAGAGTAGTTGAGGTTGACGCTCAAACTATTGCAAAAGAACTTGGTAACGAAAAAGCTGCGAATATAATTCTTCTTGGCGTGTATGTAGCTATTGAAAAACCTGTTTCTCTTGATAGTGTGAAAAACGCAATGAAGTTATTTCTTAAAGGAAAGAAAGAAAAATTTATCCCGGCTAATGAAAAAGCACTTGAAAAAGGAGTAGGAATTGCAAAGGAATTTCTTGGAGGAAAATAATGAAAATAGCCGATCCGTCTAAAATGGAAGGAAAACCTGTTGAAATGAACGGGGAAGTGTTAGAGGGAGTCACGATAAGATGGCTTATAGCAGAAGGAGAAGGAGCTAAAAATTTTTTTATGCGTTATTTTGAAATGGAGCCAGATGCTGTTATTCCCTCGCATAATCATTCCTGGGAGCATGAAATCTATTTACTTAAAGGCAAATGTAAGATCATAGTAGGTGGAGAGGAAAAAATTGTAGACGAAGGCGCTGCTCTTTATGTTGAACCTGACATACCTCATGCTTATGAAAATGTCGGAACTGAGAAAGTTGTGTTTCTTTGTATGATACCGAATATTAAAAAATGAATGATTTAGAGTATTTTAAGGGGAAAACATATATTATTACGGGAGGCTCTTCCGGCATAGGGAAAGCCTCCTCTCTTTTACTTGCAGAGAGGGGAGCTACTGTGATTTCTATTGGAAGGACAAAATCACATTTGGAAAGTGTGGCTTTGCTTAATAAAAATATAAAAACTATTCAGCATGATTTTTCAGGCAGTGACAGTATTGAGCATCTGGTGGATAAAATTAAGCAATTTTCATATTGTATTGATGGTTTTGTGCACTGTGCGGGCGTGACATATACAGAGCCCTTTGAAACATTTAGAATGCATGAACTAAGGAAAATGGAAATGGTCAATGTTGAATCTGGTTTTGAATTGTTACAAAAAATACTTGTCTTTATGAAAGAGGGAAGTGCTGTTTTCGTTTCTTCAATTGATGCATTTTTTGGGCCAATAAATCCATCCTCTTCTGGTTATGCGCTTTCTAAGGCAGCTATTATAGGACTTGTAAGAGCGCTTGCTTCGGAGCTGGGAGATGAAAAGATACGGGTCAATGCTGTGGTTCCTGGACTTATTAAGACGCAGATGACTGATGATTTTTTTTCTGAGTCATTTGCTGAAGAGAGGCATAAATTTTTGGAAAGGGTGCCGTTAAGAAGGGCAGGAACAGCAGAAGAAGTTGCAAAACTCGTTGTTTTTCTTCTTTCAGATAGTGCGTCTTACATTACGGGAGATGCAATATTTATCGATGGTGGTTATCACGTAAGATGAGATTTATACATATAGCTGATTTGCATCTTGGTTTCAGGTCTTATGATAAGGAAAAGGATTTTAATCCATTTCTATCGCTTCAGTTTGCCGCACAATATGCAATAGAAAAAAACATAAAGCTTTTTATTATTGCCGGCGATATATTTGACAGGCGAGATCCTCCGGCCTTCATTCAACGCGGGTTTGCTCATACTGTGAAAGAACTTGTACAAAACGGGGTGAAAGTATTTATTCTTACTGGGAATCATGAAGGCGCTCCCAATCCAAGGAGAGATATTCATCTTGATCTTTATGATGAACTTGAGATTGAAGGTGTTGTTCTTGCTAAAACAATAGGACATTACAGATTGGATTCTTTAAATATTATAACTGTTCCATATCCTTTTAAGCGTAATCTCCTTTCAAAGGACGAGTATAGGGAGAAAAGCGAAAAAGAAATTGGGCACATAATGAACGAAAAGATTTTCAGTGGCATCGATTATTTTTTGGGAAAAATTGACCGAAAGTTTCCTACTGTTCTTGTAGCTCATCTTCCTTTATCTGAGGGTGAAGTGGGAGAGGAAAAATACATTTATTTTGCAGCAGATGTTCCCGTATCCACTGAACAACTTGACAGAAAGGAATTTTCTTATATTGCAATGGGGCATTTTCACAAAATGCAGATTATCTCCACAAAAAAATTTGGACATCCTGTTGTGTATCCAGGTTCTCTGGACAGAATAAATTTTGGAGAGGAAACTGATAAGAAAGGATTTTTTGATGTAGAGATTTCGGAGAGTATGAAAAAAACATCTTTTATGTTTGTTGAAAACCCTTTTGCTCGCAAATTTTATACAATAAGAATAAACAATGATAAAGATATTGATGCTGTACAATGGGATAGGGTAAAGGAAAGCATTGTGAGAATAATTCTTTCAGATGATTTGCAGAATGAAAAATTATTTAAAAAATTAGTAGACAGAGCAAAAAAAGAAGCAAAGATATTTGCGGGGATGGAAGATAGGCGTGCCGTGCAAAATAATATTGTAAGAAGTAATATGAGTCTTAGTATTTCCCCGGAAAAAGCGGTGGAAAAATATATTAAACGCCAGGATAGCGTATTTGTAAAAAAACACAGAGAGGAAATTTTTAAAAGAGCGATTTCTTTTCTGAAAGAGGAATAGGCGATGATCCCAGAAATTCTTACAGTTAGAGGATTTTTAAGTTATACAACAGAACAAAAACTTGATTTTACAAATTTTCATATTGGACTTCTGTCCGGCGAAAATGGGCAGGGGAAGTCTGCTATTCTTGATGCTATTACATTTGCTCTATTTAGCAGGGCTAGAGGAGTTGAAGGGAATAAAAAAGGCGTGGAAGATATTGTATCTTCCGGGAAAACTGACCTAAAAGTAGTATTTCAATTTATGCAGAATGGCGATAGATACAGAATTACGAGAACATACGATAAGATAAATAGTAAATCGGATATTTTATTGGAAGTTGAAAAAGATGGTGGATTTGTAAATATCTCTGAGAATAAGATAAGGGAGACAGATGAAGAAATTCTAAAGATTATCGGAATGAACTATGACGCATTTATTACATCCTCTTTCATTTTACAGGGGAAATCTGATTTTTTTACTGCCAAAAAACCGTCAGAGAAGATGGAGATTGTTCGCGAGATGTTGGGTCTTGATATTTATGAATATGCACGCGAAAGAGCACTGGACGAAAGGAGAGAGATTAAAGCATTAAAAGATGCTCTTAAAATAAACATAAAGAATATCAGAAAATTGATAGACGATAACAAGGAAATAGAGAAAGCTCTTGCAGGAAAGAAGAAGCAAGTTGCGTCTTTAAAGGAAAGAAAAGGGGAAATAGAGGAGAAATACGAAAATGCTCGAAAACAGTCAAATAAATGGCATCAACTTAAACAATTGACCGAACATTTTTCTAGAGAAAAAGAGAAGCATGATAGGACCGTGTTTCAAAAGAAAGATGAAGTCGAAAAGGAAAAGGAAAAGCTTTTACGGGTAGAAGAGATACTAAAAAGGAGAGAAGAAATAATAAATGGCTATAATGCATATGTTAAAAATGAAAATTTATATAATGAGCTTCTGGAGAGAAAAAATAAGATTTCGCAAGCTGAAATAAAAAAGGAATTGCTTAAAAATACAGTAGAAAGAGAGACAGTACTAAAAGTGCGAAAGCAAACTGATTTAAGAGGAAGAATTAAAGAAAAGCAAGATTTTCTTAAGAATTTTGATAGCGAACTACAAGCTGAGAAAGTAAAAAATGAAAAATTACTTAAGAGCAAAAGCAATTTAGAAATCCGAGAAAAAGAAATAGAGAAAAGCATTTTTTCAATAAGGGAAGAATTAAAAACTTTACGTAATTTATGTAAGGAAAAGGAAAAAGCAAAAAATAGCATAGGAGAATTGGAAAGCAGAAAAGAGGAGCGTTTAGCTACGCTTAACAAGGGGAGGGAAAAATTAGAAAAGGAAATTAAAGATATTGAGAGCGCACTAAAAAAAATTGTATCGGAAACGATTAAAAAAGAAATTGATGGAATAGAAGCCGAAATCAGGCATGTTGAAAAAGAGAAGAAGGAAAAAGAGAATAGAAAAGAAGAGCTTATAAAAAGAAAAGCATCTCTCTCAAGCGAAATTAAAATGATGGAAGCTAATCTTTTTACACTCAGAGAGAAACTCCGCTTTATTTCTGAAGAAACAAAAAACTGCCCTCTTTGCGGTTCTCCCCTTACTGATGAACATAGAAAAGAGATAGAGCTGAAATATACGGAGGAAGTTGCTGAAAGTGAAAATCTCCTTCACAAAAAAAATCTGGTTCTTTCGAAGCTGGATGGAGAAATAGAATCCATTCAAACTGTATTTGATGCGAAAATATTTGTAGAGTTAAAAGAGAAACTTGGAAAATACACAAAAGAGATACATTCGTTAAAGACTGTGAAATTGGTAAAAGAGACACAGCGAGAGAAAATTCTTGAGCAACTTAATGAAAAAGACATCGCTCTTAAAAGGGGCGTAATGTCAGATGCGGAAATGGACGCTTTGAATAAATTTAAAGCGATAGTGGTAGGTCTTAATGGTGTTGAAGAAAAGACAAAAGTCAAAGAAGATGCATTGAAAAAAAAGGAAGAGAAGAAACAGCAATTAAGTAAGCTTTTGCGCGATGCTCAGTCCGGGCAGGCCGTTTCTCAGAATAAAATAGAAGCAATTGAAAAGAATATCGATGCAGCGAAGAAGCAGAGTGAAAAGTGGCTATGTGAGATGGAAGATGTGAAGCGAATACTTGAGGCTCCCGAGTTTTTGTCAAAAGAAAAAAAAGAAATTCTGAAACTAGAGAAATTTATAAAAAGTATTGAATTCAGTGAAAAAATGTTTAATGAGTGCAAGAAAAAGAAGAAAACCTTGCAAGATTATCGAATGCTTTTTCTGGACCTCAGAGAGGCAAAAGCGCGTAAAGAAGAAGGCGAAAAGCACCTTTTGTCTCTTTATAAGGAAATAGAAAAAGGGGAGAAGGAGATAAAGGAATTAACAGAAAAAATTAAGAAAACAGTAGAAGAGATTGAAAATCTTGGTGATGTTAATGGAAACTACAATTCTATCAAGAAGGAACTTGAAGATATATCCTTTCAATATCACAGCGAGCGTGACAAAATGATTCGCATTGAAGAACAGTGTAAAAAAATCGAAGAAGGGAAAAGTGAACTTGATAAAAAATTGATTGAGCTAGCGAAGATGGATGATGATGAGCGTATTCTGGATGTTTGTGTCGATATGTTTGGAAAAGAAGGGATTCAAAGCCTTATTATCAGGAGTGTTGTACCGCAAATAGAAGATATTTCAAATGAAATTTTAAGGAAGATGAGTGGTGGAACAATGCAACTAAAATTTAGAACAGTGAAGGCAACCAGAAAAGGTGAAGAAAAAAATACATTAGACATAGAAGTATACGATAAAGGAATGCGAAGGCGATATGTGCTTTTCAGTGGAGGAGAGCAGTTTAGAATCAATCTTGCAACAAGAATTGGCATTTCTCTCTTTTTGGCGTCTCTTTCTGGTATGCCATTGGAAATGTTGATTATTGACGAAGGTTTTGGCAGTCAAGACGAATCAGGCAGAGCAAATGTGCTTGAAGAACTTAATGCAATAAAAACTGAGTTTAAAAAAATTCTTATTATAACCCATGTTTCGGAAGTAAAGGAAAGCTTCCCCTATGAACTTCGTGTTACAAAAGATGAACAAGGTTCACATATTTATGTGGCATAGTTATTGAAGGAAAAGAGCATTTTTATAGGCGTTTATTCTTGCAAAAAATATAAAATTTTGGTAAAACATATTAATGAACGAAATGATTAATTTTATGATTGCTAATTTTAATGCAAAGTATGTTGCTCTTGCTGTTGTTGATATTCTTATAGTGAGCATGGTTATTTATTTTGTGTTGCGTGCTATTCAGCATACCAGAACGTTGCAACTTGCAGAGGGCATCGCTGTCTATTTTATTGCTTTGATAGTTTTAGCAAAGGTAACTAACTCGATTCATCTTGTTACGGTAGGTTATGTAATGAACGGCTTGCTTCAATTTTCTGTGACATTTCTTCCGATTCTTTTTGTCGTCGTATTTCAACCAGAGCTGAGAAAATGGTTTACAGGACTGGGAAAAGGAATTGTTATTGGTGAAAAAATGGAGCTTATTAGTGTAGAAGATTTCCAAAATATCGTTGACGAAATAATAAAAAGTGTAAAATTTTTATCGCTCAATAAAATGGGAGCTTTAATTGTGATAGAGAGGGGGACACCTTTGCTAGAATATATAGAAACGGGTGTGCCTATCAAAGCATTTGTGAAGGCGGAATTACTTAATACAATTTTTTATCCTAATACATCTCTTCATGATGGTGCTGTAATTATCAAAGATCTGAGAATAGAGGCCGCGCGCTGTATACTTCCTCTTTCTCTTGATGAATCACTTGATAAAGAGGAAGTTGGCACAAGACACAGAGCGGCTGTAGGTATAACGGCAGAGACAGATGCTTTGTCAATAGTTGTTTCCGAGCAGACAGGCATTATCTCTCTTGCAATAAAAGGAAAATTAACCCGTTATCTTAGTCCATTAGAACTCCGCGGCATGTTGCTTGTTATGGCAAAACCGACATGGTCCGAAAAGGAGGAAATACGCAAGTAGAATGAAAAAATTTTTCTTAAAAATTTTTAATATAAAGGTTATTTCGGTTATACTTGCTATATTAATATGGTATTATGTGGCAGGCGTACAAGGTCCTACTGTAGTGCGCACATTTAGGGTGCCTGTGGTGGCAATAAACATAGAACCCGGTGTTGTTATTAAAAGTAAAACAGATTATGTAAATGTTACCGCTGGAGGACCGAGTAGATTGATCCTCGGTCTAAACGAGCAGGATTTTACTGCATTGATTGATCTTTCTGGCAAAACACTTGGTGAATATTATATAGATGTTGATGCAAAATCTCCTCTTACTGAAGTGACAATAGAAAAAGTTTCTCCTGAAAAAGCAAGAATAAGCCTTGAAAAATTAACTACAATTGTTATGCCAATAGCTGTGAAATTTAGCGGTGAAGCAGAAGAGGGTTTTCTTCCCGGGACACCTATCATTAGTCCTGATAAAGCAAGTATTACTGGTCCTGAAAGTGTGTTAGCTAACATCAAAGAAGTATTTATTCAAATTGACCTTACAGGAATCAAAGAAGAAACAAATTTAACTCTCCCTGTGAAAATATTTGGAAAAGACGGGGAAAGCATAGTAGACATGCAGGTTAGTCCCATTAGTTGCATGGTTAAGGTTTCTCAGAGCAATGTTACTGTTGCAAAAATAGTACCTATCGTTCCCAACTTTAATGGCACTGTCTTCAAAGGGTTTGGAATAAAATCTATTTCAGTAGAGCCAGCTGTTGTTTCCATATCTGGTGATTTTCTGTCTTTATCTGGAGTTTCTTTTATCACTACTGATATTTTAAATATAGGCGATATCACAAAATTTACTGAATTTGAACCCCTGCTTATCGTACCGGAAGGAGTGAATATTATTGGTGCTGAAAATTGCAAAGTAAAAATTGAAGTAGAGCCTATCATAGAAAAAAAGTTTACCATAACTGTTATTGTTAAAACAGATGATGATCTAGTGGGTACAGCTCATCCTGAAAAGATTGAGGTGATCGTTTCTGGTTTTAAAGAAGATATTGACGCCATTGAAGTTCTTACCATTGTTGCTGTTGTAGATGCTACTGGCATTACTTATGGTACATATCAATTACCCGTTGTAGTAGAAGGCATACCTGAAGCTGTTGTAATTTCCATAGTACAGCCAGAATCTGTAAGTGTTACTATTGAATCCGTAAACAATGAATGATGGGGTATATTGCATTAATTTCTATGGTATTTTATTTGAGGTAGAAGAGAAATCAGGAATTATATCAAAAATTACGTTTGTTGATCATTGCGCATTTCAAAATAACGTAGAGCTTAGTTTTTCTATTAAAGAATATTGGAAGGGAAGCACTAGCGCACTGAAATATCAGGTGCCTGTATTTTGTTCAAAATTTATGCCAATCTTTAAAGAAGTGCAAAAAATACCATATGGTAAAGTTTCCTCTTACGGTGGAATCTCCAGTATAGTTTTTGGTGACAAAAGATATGCCAGGTTTGTTGGAGCGGCTATGAGAAATAACCCTCTTCCTATAATTATTCCCTGCCACAGGGTTGTAAACAGCAATGGAAAAATCGGTGGATTTTCTGGCGGGATAGATAATAAAATCAAGATGCTTAAACTTGAAAAGGTTGGATTGCATAATGGATATATTGGAAAAGAATATTTTATTGATTGCTAAACCATTTGGCATTACTTCTTTTGCTGTTACAAGTAGGGTGAAAAAAATCCTTAACGCCAAAAAAGCAGGTCACATAGGAACACTTGACCCTATGGCTACGGGGCTTATGATTGTCGCCCTGAACAGTGCGACACGTTTTATTCCTTATATTGATACGGATGAAAAAAGATATATAGTGCAAATTCAATTTGGAATTGAGACGGATACTGACGATATTACTGGCGGCGTAATAAATCAAAAAGATTCTGTAGTGACTATCGAAGAAATAAAAAGAGTTCTGGATCAATTTATTGGCATAGTAGGGCAGATCCCCCCGAACTATTCGGCAAAAAAATTTAAAGGAAAACCTTTTTACAAATACGCAAGACAGGGAGAAGTTATTAAAAAGAAGCCCTACCAGGTAGAAATACATAAAATGTCAATTATTTCTTTTCATTGCAACAAACTTGTGCTTGATATTACTTGTTCGAAAGGGACATATATGAGGTCTATTGCAAGAGATATGGGAAGAACATTAGGCACTTTTGCTACTCTCTCTGCTATTACGCGGCTTTCTATTGGAAGATTCTGTATTAGCGATGCTACTACTTTTGGAAGAATTAAGAGCGGCAATTTTTATAAAGGTTTTTTGACTGCTGATCGTGCAATTGATCTACCCGTGTTTTTTGTAAAGGAAGTAGACCGGTTTAAGAACGGCTTAGATATTACTGTAGATAAGGTTGTTGTCAGAGATGAAAAGGGAGTTTTTATAGGTATTGGCAGGTATAAAGATGGTAAGGTACATCCCGAAAAGGTGTTGAATGAAGATATATAAATATGGTAATTACGTTAAAGAAAACACCGTAGTTACAATAGGTATGTTTGATGGCGTGCATAAAGGCCATCAATTGCTCATTGAAGAAACAATAAAAGTTGCAAAGATGAAAGATGCGACTCCTTTCGTTTATACTTTCTATAGCCATCCTATAAAGGAAATGAAAAGAAAATTTCTCACACTGCTTGAAGAAAAACTATTTCTTCTTGGGGAAAACGGTATACAATGTACTTATGTTGTAGAAATGTGCAGTAAATTTATGAAATTATCTCCTAAAGAATTTTTTAAAAAAGAAATTATTCAACAAGTAAATGCAAAAGGTATTGTTGTAGGCGAAGATTTCAGGTTTGGATATAGGCGGACTGGTGATGTGGCTTACCTGAAAAAACTTGCAAAACCATTTAGCATCGATGTATATTCTATTCCTTTGTTTGATATTGGAGGTAAGACAGTTTCAAGCTCTTTTATACATCAGCTTATTATGGAGGGCAAAATAGAAACGGCAAATGCTTTTTTAGGATATATGTTCTTTATTTCAGGGGATGTGGTAAAAGGGAGAGGTATAGGGCGCTTGCTGGGGTTTCCTACTGCAAATATTGCGTATAAAAATGGAAACAAATTGCTTCCACCAGTTGGAGTTTATATCACTCTTGCGGAAACAGGAGGTAAATTTTTTCAATCTGCCACAAATGTGGGGTTTAACCCTACATTTGAAAAGAATGATCAACTAAAAGTAGAAATATATTTTATAGATGTAAAGAAAGATTTTTATGGAGCTGATGTGAAGCTACACTTTTTAAAGAGAATACGTGACGAAAAAAAATTTGACAAGCCACAGGATCTAATTGAACAAATTCATCAAGATGTAAAAGAAGCAAAGATTTATTTTCGTTTGCATAACTCCAATAAATGTGTATAATATATTTTGACTTTTAACGAGGAATATCGAGGCTCCGACGATAACCTTCGATAAAAGCGAAAATATAATAATTTAAGGAGGATTTATGATTACAAAAGACGAAAAAGAAGAAATCATCAAAAGATTTCAACGACATGATGGAGATACTGGTTCTCCTGAGGTTCAGATAGCACTTCTCACAAGTAGAATTTCTAAGCTTACCAAGCACTTGCAAACATTCAAACAAGATTATACCTCAAGGCGTGGTTTATTTAAAATGGTTGGCGAGCGGAGAAGGCTTCTAAATTATTTGAAGAGTGTTGATAAAAAACGGTACAATAAGATCGTTAAGGATCTTAAGTTGAGAGCATAATATGATTGTAACTAAAGAGATTGAAATTAGTGGAAAAAGCGTTAGGTTTGAAGTAGGCAGAGTAGCAAAGCAGGCAGGTGGCGCAGTGATTGTCTCTTGCGGCGGGACTGTTGTGTTAGCAGTATCTACTATGGGAAAAGAATCTTCGGAGCCGATGAATTTTTTCCCACTCACTGTGGTATATTCGGAAAAAATGTATGCTGCAGGTAAAATTCCGGGTGGATTTTTCAAAAGAGGAGGAAGACCATCTGAAAAAGAGACGCTTAGTTCAAGGCTTATAGATAGGGCATTACGTCCCTTGTTTCCTGGACAGTTTAGGAGACCTGTTCAAATTATTGCGTACGTTCTTTCTTCTGGAGGGGAGATTTCTCCGGAAATACTTGCTCTCAGTGCTGCTTCAGCAGCATCGCTTATTTCGGATGAACCATTTACCGAAGCTGTGGGTGCTGTTAAAGTTGGTTTTATTGACGGTAAATTCGTGGTAAATCCATTAGAAAAAGAATTGAAAGAAAGCGATTTAAATTTAAGCATTGCCGGGACAAAAGATGCTCTTTTGATGGTTGAAGCTGGAGCAAATGAGATTTCAGAAGATCAAATGACTGCTGCAATAGAATTTGCAATTCCTGAGATTAAAAAACTTGCTCTCATTCAAGAAGATTTGAGAGAAGCGGTAGGGAAAGAGAAAATTACGGTAGCTGAAATTACAGTTGATGAATCTTTGAAAGAGGCTATTGCACCTTTATTTCTTTCTAAAATTGAAGCTGTTTTACAGAGTACCGAAAAACTTCAAAGGGAAAAAGCTCTGGACGATATAAAAGAAGAAATTATAAAGAAAGAGTTGGAAGAAAATCCCGAAAAAGAAGCGGATATCAACTATATTTTCGATGAGCTTTTAGAAAAATACTTGAGAAAACGCACGCTAGAAGGAATAAGGGTGGACGGTAGAAAATTCAGCGAAATACGAGATATAAGCATCGAGGTAGGATTGTTGAAGCATACGCATGGCAGCGGACTCTTTGCAAGAGGACAAACGCAGGTTTTATCTATTGCAACGCTTGGTGCTCAGGGAGCAGGACAACTTATAGAGTCTCTTGAGCCGGAATTTAAAAAACGATATATGCATTATTATAATTTCCCATCGTTTTCGGTAGGTGAAGTCAGGCCTATGAGGGGGCCCAGCAGGAGAGAAATTGGCCACGGTGCACTTGCTGAAAGAGCTCTATTACCAGTACTGCCTTCTGAAGAAGAATTTCCCTATACAATAAGGGTTATTTCCGAGGTACTCGAATCGAACGGTTCTTCATCGATGGCATCTACTTGTGGGTCTACTCTTGCACTTATGGATGCGGGTGTACCCATTAAAAAGGCTGTTGCAGGTATTGCAATGGGTCTTGTGAGTGAGGGAGAACGGTATGCCATTCTTACTGATATCCAGGGAGCGGAAGATCATTTTGGAGACATGGATTTTAAGGTTACGGGAACTAAAGATGGAATAACTGCACTTCAAATGGATATTAAATTAAAAGGTATTAAACTTGAAATTTTAAAGGAAGCTTTGAGCCAGGCAAAAGATGCAAGGCTTTTCATATTGGAAAAGATGCTGAATGTTCTTCCTGGGCCAAGGGAAGATATTTCTCCATATGCGCCGCGCATTTTTACGATAAAAATTAGCCCAGATAAAATAGGGTTGCTTATAGGTCCTGGTGGCAAAACAATTAAAGGTATCATTGGAGAAACAGAGTCGGATGTTAATATCGAACCTGACGGAACAGTATATATTAGTGCTCCTGATGGAGAGATAGGTGAGCAGATAAGAGCTCAAATAATTGGCCTGCTTGAAGAGCCCGAGGCAAATAAAATATACACCGGTAAAGTGGTAGATATTAAGAATTTTGGTGCTTTTGTACAAATTCTGCCAAATTCAGTGGGACTTCTTCATGTTTCTCAATTGTCGGATAAATTTGTAAAAGATATCAACAAAGAGATCAAGGTTGGAGATGAAATAAAGGTAAAAGTGATGAAAGTGGAAGGCAATGGCAAGATTCAACTTACAAGGAAGGGATTAGAGGAAAACTCATCTCAAAAAAAGGAATGACAAAAAGTAAAGAATATTTTTCTATAGACAAAACTTCAAGCGGTATACGGTATTTTATTGAAGAGAATAAATCTTTTCCTTCTGTGATAATCGGTGTGTTTGTAAAATCGGGAAGCCGCTACGAACGTAAGAATGAGCTGGGCATAGCTCATTTTATTGAACACGCAGTTTTTAAGGGAACTAAAAGGCGTACATCGTTTCAAGTATCACATGAAATAGAACGCCTTGGTGGCGGATTGAACGCTTATACATCTTCGGAATATTCTCTTTTTTATACGAAGCTTCTTAGCAAGCATGCCGAGAAAGGGTTTGATATTCTATCAGATATTTTAATTAATCCTCTTTTTAATAAAACTCCTTTAAATAGAGAAAGAGCAGTAATAATGGAAGAAATCAATGAGTATTATGATACGCCGCAGGATATCTGCCAGGCGGAGGTACTTAGATCTATATGGGGTGATAACTCAATAGCTAATAACCCTCTTGGGGAGAAGGAAACAGTAGAAAAATTAAAACGTTCAGATTTACTGAAATGGTTCAATAATTCGTTTAACAAGGAGAATATTTTTGTTTCTGTTGTTGGGGATATCGATAAAAAAACGATAAGCAATTACATAGAAGAATATTTTTCTAATATGCCTCACGGGAGCGAGATTGATACTTTTAACGAACCGCCTACTTTTTTATTCCAGAAGAGGTTATTTAAAAAGGATGGAGCACAGATCCATTTGGCTATCACTTTAAAAGGAGAAAAATCATTTAGTAGACGCAGCATTCTTCAATCTATGTACACAACGATCCTTGGAGGTAATATGTCTTCCAGGCTTTTTCAAAAACTGAGAGAAAAATCTGGGCTTGTTTATACTGTTTATGCATATCCGGTTAGTTTTTCCGATACTGGTGGGACGGCTATTTATGCTTCGGCACTTCCCGAAAATATTGAAAAAGTAGAAAACATCATAAATAAAGAGATTGATAATATTCGGGTGAAAGGGTTATCAAAGGAAGAATTTCAGGATGTTAGGGAATATATTCTTGGGAATTTAATTCTTGGGCTGGAAAGCAGCAGCGGACGTATGCAAAGGAATGGTGTGCAGGGCATGTTTCAAGGAAAAGTAAAGAGTATAAAAACGCTTATGCAAGAAGTGGAGTCAGTTCGATTTGATGAATTTTTGACATTTGCCAGGGATACTTCCTCAAGTGAAAGAGGAAAAGTACTTGTCGGGGATCTGTAGAGTGAAGAATCAACTTTTTAATGAGATTTCCAACAACATAAGTAATTGCAACAAGTGTTCTCTTTATAAGACAAGAACGTTGCCTGTACCAGGTGAAGGATCTATAAATGCCCGTATTTTTTTTATCGGCGAAGGTCCTGGTAAGCAAGAAGATTTAACAGGACGCCCATTTGTTGGAGCTGCAGGTAAATTTTTGGATGAGTTATTGACAGGCATTGATCTTAAAAGAGAAGATGTGTTTATTGGAAATATTGTAAAATGCCGTCCGCCAAACAATAGAGTCCCGCTTCCCATAGAAGTAGATGCTTGTAAACCGTATCTTATAGCACAGATAGCTCTTGTGCAACCAGAAATAATCTGTACGTTAGGAAATACGCCTCTTAAAACTTTGATTTCTTCCGAGCTTAGTATTGGCAAGATACACGGAACTCTTATTAAAAAGGATGGTTTTACATTTATGCCTATGTACCATCCTGCTGCTGTTCTTTATCATGGAGCTTTGAAGGGTACATTAAAAGAAGATTTTGATAAATTAAAAGATTTTCTGAGGAACAGAGAATGAGAATTTATCTTAAAGATGTAAAAAATAGCGAAAAAGTGAAAATATATATTAAAAAAGCTGATGACTATCTTGGTGAAATAGGGTATACTGAACATGGATTTAGGCATGTTGGTATAACAGCAGATCTTGCTTTCAAGATATTAGAGAAAGCAGGGTTCCCGAAGCGAGAAGTTGAACTTGCTGCTATTGCTGGATGGATGCATGATATGGGCAATTTCCTTGGCAGAGAAAATCATCCTCAGAATGGCGCTATTCTTGCTATGCGGGTACTGGAAGAAATGAGTGGCGATATGAACGAAATTGTAGCTGTAGGTGGAGCAATTGCAAATCACGAAGAGCCTTCAGGCATTGCTACGAATCCTATAACAGCAGCTGTTGTATTAGCTGACAAGGCAGATGTTCACAGAAGCAGGGTAAGAAATTCAAATCCTGCAACTTTTGATATACATGATCGTGTAAACTTTGCTGTAGTCAAATCTAGTATTTTTGTGGATCAGGAGAAAAAAGAAATCTCCCTTAATTTAAATATTGATACAAAAATTTGCCAGGTAATGGAATTTTTTGAAATATTTCTTACGCGAATGGTTATGTGTAGAAAAGCGGCATCAGTTTTAGATTATGAGTTTCGTTTAGAAGTAAATAAAACAAAACTTTCTTAATTGACAAAAGGAAAGTTTTCTTTATATTAATTTTGTGAATTTAATGAAATGAGGAGGATTTAGGATGAGGAAAAAGAGAATTGTGGCTGTTATTGTTATTGTGCTTATATTCCTTACAGCTTTCTGGATTGATTATGTTGGAATTCGTGCATTGAACAAGCCATTAGAAGAACTAACCTCTTTGGAACAGGCAGTGAAACCAAGGTTTGGCTTAGATCTTAAGGGTGGTGTGAAATTTGTTTTAGAAGCAGAGAGCACCCCGGAAACACAAGTAACAAGGGAAAAAATGGAAAGTACACTGGGTGTTTTAGAGAGAAGGGTAAATAACCTTGGTTTGAGTGAGGCCATTGTCGTACAAGAAAAGGGTGCACATTGGATGCGAATTGATGTAGAGCTTCCCGGGTGGAAAGATCCACAGCGCGCTAAAGAGCTTATAGGGCAGACTGCGCTACTTGAATTCAAAACTGAAGATGGTACCGTTGTTCTAACGGGCGATCATATAAAAGATGCAAATCTTGCATTTAGCAATGATCCCGAATCTCTTGGTGAACCCATCATACAGTTTAAATTGGATAGTGATGGTACTAAGATATTCGCTGATGTTACTGCTCAGAACGTGGGCAAAACAATTGCAATTTATCTTGATAGTAAATTGCTGATGAATCCAGTTGTGAGGAGTGCCATTACTGGAGGAGAAGGAATTATTGAAGGAGGCTTTACGGCCGAAGAAGCTGCGGATAATGCGGCACTTTTGAGAAGCGGTGCACTTCCCGTTAAGCTTAATTTTATAGAGGAAGATGTTGTGGGGCCTTCTCTTGGGCAGAGGTCTGTTAGAATGGCTTTAATTGCGATAATTATTGCAATACTTCTCATTTTCCTTTATATGATTTTCTTCTATCGTTTTCTTGGCGTTCTTGCAACCATAGCACTTGTGTTTTATATGACGGTTGAAGTGGCTCTACTTTTCTTACTACATGCAACATTATCACTACCTGCTATAGGAGGTGCAATTCTTTCACTTGGTATGGCAGTAGATATTAATGTTATTGTGTTTGAGAGGATGAAAGAGGAGTTAAAACTTGGGAAATCAACGCGCTCCATTATTTCGGCTGGTTTTGCCAAAGCGCTCAGGACAGTATTTGATTCAAACTTGACGGTTCTTGTTGGCGCAATAGTATTGTTTTATTTTGGTTCTGGTGTAATTAAAGGATTTGCTGTAACTGTTTCTGTAGGTATTCTTGTAGGTTTTTTGAGTGGAGTTGTTGTGACCCATTTTCTTGCTAATTTACTGATTCCAGATTCTGCAGCAAAGAAACCGTGGATGTTTGGGATATAGGGGGTGCGTAGATGAACTTTAGAGAGAAAATAGCAAATTGGAATATTGTAAAGCATACAAAGCTCTGGATGATTATTTCTGCTGTTATCATTTTAGTTGGCATTACTTCAATGGTAGTTAATCAGCTTACTATTGGATCTCCCTTGAATTTTGGTATTGATTTTATGGGAGGAACGGTAATTACCCTTACATGCGAGGAAAAACCAGACATAGGAGCAGTGCGTGACATTCTTGTTTCCGAAGGGTTTAAAGACGCAATTATTCAGGAAGCGCAAGGAAATAAAATTTTTATTAAAATTAAAGCAGAGACATTGGATAGTGATGTAAAAAATAGAATTTTTGATGAAATATCTGTTAATGTAGCCAAAGTAGAAATGGATAAAATTGGTATTACTTCTATTGCGTCGGTCATTGGCGATGAACTCAAAAAAAGTGGGATTATTTCACTTACCCTTGCTCTTCTCTTTATACTTTTTTACATTACAATGAGGTTCACATTTAAATTTGGTCTTGCAACCATTATTGCCTTACTTCATGATATATTAATTACTCTTGGCTTGCTTGCACTTTTCAGAATAGAACTTAATGCCCCATTTATAGGAGCATTGCTTACCATTATGACATATTCCGTGGAAGATAGTGTTGTTGTGATGGATAGAGTACGAGAAAACGTAAAGTTTAGAGGAAAGGAAACTTTCCCCGTGCTCGTCAACAAAAGCATCACTGAAGTCTGGGTACGATCTATGAATACGTCCATTACAACATTTTTCGCATCTTTTGCATTGGTCGCTTTTGCAGGACCTACAATGAGAGATTTTTCAATGACACTAATGTTTGGACTGCTTTCAGGAACTTACTCTTCGATTTACATTGCTTCTCCACTTCTTGTATTATGGCACAAGGGTAAGGAAAAGGTAAGTAGCGTGACGAAGAAGCACGTTATCTCTGTAGAGCCTCGTGTTGAAACTACCGTTGGTGAATCCCATACGGAAAAGAAAGTTTCTTTAAGCAAGAAGGCTTTAAAGAAAAAGCGAGGAAAAAAATCTAAGAGGAAACGAAGATAACTTTTTTATCTTTTGCTGAGTAAACATTTTTGGATATAATTTTAATGTAGTGATAAGGGAGGAGGTAAAAATGGATTTAACAAAGTATATACGGAACATTCCAGATTTCCCGCAGAAAGGAATTCTATTTCGGGATATCACGCCTTTACTTTCTGATGGCAAAGCATTTGGCTATGCGATTGAGCAAGTTGCAGATTTTTTTAAAGACAAAGGTATTGATAAAGTGGTAGGCATTGAAGCAAGGGGATTGATGATAGGTGCTCCCATTGCTATTAAACTTGGTGTAGGTTTTGTGCCAATAAGAAAACCAGGTAAGCTTCCTTTTGAATTAGTAAGAAAGGAATACCAATTAGAGTACGGTATGTCTATTTTAGAGATGCATAAAGATGGCATAAAAAAGGGAGAAAGAATATTGATGATAGATGATTTGCTTGCTACTGGAGGTACTGCAGCTGCAGCGAGCGATCTTGTCGAAGAAGCTGGTGGAAAAGTTATTGGTTGGGGTTTTATTATTATTTTGAAAAACCTTAAAGGAGAAGAGAAGTTAAAGGAATATCCTGTATTTTCATTAATAAACTTCGATTGACTTGAACGAGCAAACATTATTTGAAAAATTACTTAGAGAAATCTCCTCTTATCTTAGCGATGAGGAGATTTCTCTGGTTAAAAAGGCTTACGACTTCGCAAAAAAAGCACACAGTGAACAAGCAAGAGAGTCGGGAGATAAATATATTATCCATCCGCTCAATGTCGCACTGATCCTTGCTGAGATGCGGCTTGACGCAGAAAGTTATACTGCCGCACTTCTTCATGATGTTGTTGAAGATACGTCTGTTACTCTGGACAAAATTAAAAAAGAGTTTGGAGAAAATATTGCCTTTCTTGTTGATGGTGTTACAAAATTAGAATATATGAATCATTTTTCTTCTGAAGAAACAAAGCTTGAAAATCTTCGCAAGATGCTTCTTTCAATGGCTTCAGATGTGAGAGTTGTCATTATAAAGTTGGCAGACCGATTGCACAATATGAGGACTCTATTTTTTCTTTCTCCTGATAGGCAAAATCAGATTGCAATGGATACAATGGATATTTATGTTCCGCTGGCACACAGGCTGGGTATCTACAAAATAAAATGGGAATTAGAAGATTTAAGTTTTAGATATCTTAAGCAGGATGAATATTACGAGCTTGCCAAAAAAGTTTCAAGCAAAAGAGGCGAGAGAGAAAAATTTGTCAGTGATATTGTAAAGGAAATCAAGGATTTACTGAGTGAGCAAAATATAAAGGCAGAGATTTCCGGGCGGCCAAAAAATCTTTATAGCATATACAGAAAAATGGTGCAGGAGGAAAAAGAGTTTGACGAAATTTATGACCTTGTTGCTGTGCGAATCATTGTATTATCTATTCCTGAGTGTTATCAAGTATTAGGCATTCTTCACAATGTGTATAAACCAGTTCCCGGGAGGGTGAAGGATTATATAGCGATGCCGAAGCCTAATGGTTATCGGTCCCTCCATACAACGGTTATCACAAAATCTGGTGAGCCACTTGAAATTCAAATTAGAACAAGAGAAATGCATAAGCATGACGAAATTGGTATAGCAGCGCATTGGAAATATAAAGAAGGCGTTCAGCTTGATAAAAATTACGAGAATAAATTGATGTGGCTTCGCCAGATTGTTGATTGGCAAAAAGAAGTTCG
>DAOWNX010000023.1 GCA_030642335.1 Caldisericota bacterium | reverse complement strand
TTTTTTTTCCTCCCCTTTCCCAAAAACTCTTTTAAAAATACCAAAATTTCTCTTGCAATGTTTTGTTTTGTTTCATTTTGAACAATTTTTTCTCTACCTGTCTTATCTATGATTAAAACACTTCCATAATCTTGTCCTATGTTTAAATTGCTGTTTGCAACGACTATATCCATCTTTTTTTCACGCATCTTTTTCACAGCATTTTTTTCAATATCTTCAGTCTGTAGCGCGAAACCTACGATAATTTTATTATTTTTATGTATCCCAATTTCTTTTATGATATCAATCGTTTTGAGAAATTGAACATTAAGTTGCGGTGTTTTTTGTATCTTACCTGGTTGCATAATTTCTGGCTTAAAATCTGCAGGAGCAGCAGCCATTATTAAAATATCACTTCTTTCCATTGCTTTTTTTGTCTTTTTAAATAGTTCTTCCGTCGTCGTAATTTTATCTATTTTATCCAATCCAATTACATCAACATTGGAAGGACCGCAAATTAAATGTACATATCCTCCCATTCGTTTTGCCTCTTTTGCAATTTCAGTTCCCATTTTCCCTGAAGAATTATTTGTAATAAATCTTATTGGGTCAAGATATTCTCTTGTAGGACCGGTAGTAACGACAAATTTCTTTCCCTTGAATAATTCAGTATCTTTATGTATAAATGAAGCAACAAACTGTGCTATTTTTTCTGGATCGGTAAGTCGGCCTAACCCCACAGAAAAATCAGCAAGCTTTCCTTCTTCCGGTCCGATAAATATCACTCTGTGCTCTTTTAATGCATTGATATTTCTTTGTGTAATTGAATTTTCAAACATGTTAGTATTCATGCAAGGCGCAATAAATATCTGTTTTTTGGAGGCTAAAATTGTGGATAATACAAGATTATCTGCAATGCCAGTCAGTATTTTAGCAATCGTATTTGCAGTGGCAGGTGCTACAAGAATGCAATCAGCCCATTTTGATAACGAAATATGTACAGAGACACCTTCGCTATCAACTGAAAATTGATCCTGTTCTGTAAAAACCTTTTCTGCACCAGAAGAAGAAAAGGTTAACGCAGAAATAAACTTTTCTGCTCCCTCAGTCAAGATAACCCTGATGTCTATATTTAAATCTCTTAAAGTCCTTAGTATCTCAACGGCTTTGTAGGCTCCGACACTACCAGTCACAATTAGAAGGACTTTATTTTTCTTCGTCATCGTTTGTTTTGTTTAATAAAACCTGCGAAATTTTTTTCAAACAATCTGCAGGATAAAACGGTGTGAAATCAGGATTTAGCCTTACAAGTGCTTTACCTTCCTTAACAATTTGGTGAACCAGTTTATATTTATTTTCTTCCTTTTCTTTTAAAAGCTCTACATAAATTTTGCTTTCGGTCATTTGTATTCTCACCTCTTTTTATTTGAGTTATTTATTTTACAGAAAATAGATATTTCGTCAAGGACTAGAAAGGTAGTTTAAAGGGTTAACCGCCTTAGCACCAAGGTAAACCCCAAAATGTAGGTGAGGTCCAGTAGACCAACCTGTACTATCAGCATAGGCTATAACTTGTCCTTGCGCTACTAAATCGCCTTTTTTAATTGCAAAACGCTTAAGATGCGCATAAAGTGTGGATATATTTGAACCATGATAAATGATAACAACATTTCCATATCCTGTCATCCATCCTGCATATGTTACACTTCCGCTAGCAACTGCCAGTACTTTGGTATTAGTTGGCACTGCTATATCAATGCCCTCATGAAATTCTCTCACTCCCCATATAGGGTGTATTCGCCAGCCAAAGTAGGAAGTAATAGGGCCTTTTACTGGCCAAATAAGCCCTGTTTCGAGCACTCTACTGGCCTCAGCTGCTTCCAGTATAAGTTTTTCGATCAACGCTTTTTCTTTTTCAATTTCTTTTTCAATTTTACTTTTCTTCTGTGTATAAATAATTTTTCTGGTTCCCAATGTCACAATAAGTTTGTTTTGCATTGCTATTTCTTCTTTTAAAACTTCTTGCTGCTTCCATTTTTCGGAAAGGAACTGGTCTAAATATTCTTTGTTTTTTATGAGATTTGCCTTCTTTTGTGCTAATAATTCTCTTTCCTCTTTTGTTTTGTCAAGTATCGTTTTGCTGGAAAGAGATATGTATGAGAGGTATGCAATGCGTTGATTAATTGTGTCGGGATCTTGTCCTGTTAACAATAGTTCCATAGGGGAAATTGCGGTAAGTTTATACGATAAATTGATAGAAGCTTTAATCTGGTCTTCATTTCGTAGAATATCCTGGGTCTTTTGTTGAATCATATTTTCAGCTACAGTTATTTCTTCGTTAATGACATTTATTTTATTTTGTATTACGATGGTGTTTGAAGTAATTTTGTCAATTTCATCATAAATACTATTAAGCAAAACCTGAGCAGTTTTTTCATTGATATTTGTATCTTTTATTGCTTTTTTTATTTTTTCCAGCTCGATTTTGTATCCCTCAAGTTTTTTTTGTTCTTCATCCAAATCTGAATACGCGGTATGTGGAAACAAAGCAAAAAGTGCAAAAAAGATAAGAAATATTAACAAGATTTTTTTCATTTTACTCTCCTAAGGGAAATAATGCTACCTATCAAGCTCATTGCAACCGAAAAAACGAGGAGCACACTGTAAATTTGTACGGTATTTACATCAGAAATTTTACCAGAGAAAGGCAACAAATTTTGAATGACACTACTGCTCCAGCCATTTATTTTTTGCAGCACAAAAATTGAAATAGACCAGGCTACAAGTGCTGAAAAAAGAGATAAAAGGATAAAAGGTATCTCTATGAATACATTGTCAGCTCCAACGAGCTTCATTATTTTTATATCCATTTTTCTTAAGTCAATGGTAAGTGAAGTAATGCTCTGGACAGTAAAGATAAATTCTAATGATACCACCAGTAAAATTGCAATAAATAAAAACCATATAAGATTAATTAATTTATCAATTTTTTTTGCTAAATCTTCTGAAAAAATTACCATGTCTACAACAGGGAATGTAGTAATGATGTCCACGATTTTTTTACCCATTGAGAGATCGTCTATCTCTACTTTTGCAGTTGAAGGGAGCGGATTTTCAGGGAGAGCACCAATAACTTCCTTGTATTGCGGAAACAATCTTTCAAAATCTTCTTTTGCTTGTTCTTTTTGAACATATGTTACATTTTTTATGCCATCAATTTCTTTTATCACATCAAGACATTTATCTGTTTCTTCTTCAGTATTATCTAATTTAAAAAATACAGTGATGGATATTGTGTCTTTCAATGTAAGAGAGGTTCTAAAAAGTTTTCTGCCCACAATATAACTGCTCCCCAATGTGATAAGCCCTATTAAAAGAAATATTATCGAGATAAATATTGCTTTTCTACTTTCTTTAAGAATTAAAAAAAATTGTCTTAATATGTGTACAAATCTATACATATTCTTTCTCCACAAGCCTCCCATGGCGGAGTTTTATCATCTTTAGCGGACGGCTGTCTACTTGAACAGCATGATGAGTTGCCATAATGATAGTAGTGCCTTCTTCATTCATAGCTGTAATGTATTTAAATATAATTGTAGCAGTATCTTTATCGAGGTTGCCTAGAGGTTCATCCAGGAGCAGTATATCTGGTTTTCCAATAAGGGCTCTTGCCATTGAAACTCGTTGCTTTTCGCCGCCAGAAAGTTCATTGATACGCTTATTTGCCTTGTCTTGCAACTGCAATGCGTACAATACAGTTTTTACGCGAGAACTTATTTTAGAGAAATTTTCTCCTCGTATTTGGATTGGAAGCGTTATATTTTCAAAAACTGTTCTGTTTTCCATTAACATATAGTCCTGATAAGCAAATCCAACTTTTCTCCTCCAAATATGCAAAGGAAATTGTGTAAGAATCGGAGCTCCATTATACAAAATTTTCCCTGACGTGAGAAATTCATCACAATGAATGAGTTTCAAAAGAGTTGTTTTTCCTGCACCAGATTCCCCGGTCATATATAGAAAATCGCCTTCTTCAATGTTAAGATTAATCTTTGAGAGCGCAGTTACGCCATTCTTGAAGGTTTTTACCGCTTCTCTAATTTCTATCATATTCGCTCCTTTATCGATTTAAATCCGCTGCCTATCACTTCGGAGAGTTCTGCTACAATTACAAAACTTTCAGGATCTGCCCCTCTTACAACTTTTTTAATCTTTGATACCTGAGTATGTGGCACTACAATAAGGAGCATTTTTTTAATTTCTCCCGTGTATCCGCCCATCGCTGTTATTTCTGTTACTCCTCGTTTTATTTCATTTAAAATCACTTCTTTAATTTTATCAGGTTTCTGTGTAATAACATATACTGCTTTTGAAAATGTGAGGCCACTCTGTACAATGTCAATTGTCTTATTGCTTATAAGCTCAGCAATAATTGAGTAAAGTGAAATATTGATGTTCCGAAATACAACACCTGCAAGAATAATAACAGCTACATCAATAAGCATCATTGCTTGTCCAAAAGGCAATCCGGTAAAATCATATATAATTTGTCCAAGTAGGTCGGTTCCTCCCGTTGAACCAAATGATCTGAAGATGATACCTATTCCTGCGCCCATAAGGAATCCTCCGTATATTGCAGCAAGAATCGCGTCTGTCTGAAGTTGGGGAAGATATGGTGCAAATAGATCAATAAACACAGATGAAAGCAGTGTACCTACAATAGTTCCGAATAAAAAATGCCATCCAAGTCTCTTTAATCCGATGATTAAGAGAGGGACATTCATAATAATTATCATTATTCCAATTTGTAGAAGTGGAAAATAGTGTTTGAGAATTACAGCAATACCGATGAATCCACCGGGTGCTATATGGTTTGGCAAGATAAATATATTAAATCCTGCGGCATATATTGCCGAACCAATTGTTATGCCTGCTATACTTAGCAGTCCAGCGACTATTGACTTTTTAGTCGGTTTTATATGCTTTTGAATGCGCAAGGTATGCCCATATAAACGCATCTAAATCTCCCTCCAACACTTTTTCTACTTGCCCTGTCTCTTGATCAGTTCGATGGTCTTTAACCATTCTGTACGGTTGCAGCACGTAGGAGCGTATTTCATTGCCCCATTCTGCAGATTTATGTTTTCCTTTTATTTTTTTTAACTCTGTTTTTCTTTCCGCTTCTTGTTTCATTAGAAGTCGAGATTTGAGTAC
Source organism: Caldisericota bacterium (assembly GCA_030642335.1). GTDB lineage: Bacteria > Caldisericota > Caldisericia > Caldisericales > Caldisericaceae > UBA646. The sequence goes on along the minus strand of DAOWNX010000023.1, from coordinate 3,370 downwards.
TTTCATTGCCATTGTCTTATTCTGTAGCTGAGAACGTTCATTCTGGCATTCTGCGGTAATTCCTGTTGGAATGTGAATGATACGTACAGCAGTTGCTACTTTTTGCACGTTTTGTCCGCCATGTCCACTTGCGCAATAAATATCGATTCTGAGATCTTTACTATCTATTTCTACATCTTCAATATCTGCTAACTCAGGAGTAATTTCTACAAGTGCAAAAGATGTGTGTCTTCTCTTATTAGAATCGAACGGTGATATACGAACAAGGCGATGTACTCCAGCTCCCCCTCTCAACAACCCATAAGCAAAATCTCCTTTAATGTGGAGGAGAGCGCTTTTTAAACCCGCTTCATCTCCGGGCATTTCTTCCAGGAATTCTACTTTGAATTTTTTTCTTTCTGCCCATCTAATATACATTCGCACTAACATTTCAGTCCAATCCTGTGCATCAGTGCCGCCTGCTCCTGAGGAAAAAGACATAAATACATTTAAGCTATCATATTGGTCGGAAAGAAATTGCTCGACCTCCCATTCAGTAAGTAATTCTTCTCCTTTTTCGACAAGAGGCTGCATTTCATCGTCCATTATTTCATTTGTCTCATTTGCAAGTTCTTCCATTGTTTTAATATCATATCGCAATTGTTCCAACTCTTTGAACTTTTTAATTTTTTTCTGCACAATGGAATATAATTGCGCCTTTTCTTTAGCATCGTTTCGGGCCCAGAATCCAGGAAGGGAATGTATGTTCTCTAGTGATGCTTCTTCCTCTTCCTTTTTTTCCAGTCAGGAATAATCAAGTCCTTTTTCTATGCGTTGCAGAAATAAATTGATTCTACGTTTCATCATATCAGAAAACATAATTAGCCCTTCCTTCTTTTTTTCAATTTTTTCTTTAAAGCTCTTCGTTTTTGCCGTTCTTCTTTAGAGATGCTTGACTCCGATGTTTTGTTATGAAAAGTTTTCACGTTATTGGTTTCTTGTGCTTTCTGCGTTTCGTCTCTACTTCTCAACTGTATTTTATAAAGAGTTTCAACCGTATCTACTTTGATTCGCTCCATCATGCTATCGAAAAGTTCATGTCCTTCTTTTTGATAGGCCAGTAATGGATCTTGCTGCCCATATGCCCGCAACCCAATTCCCTCTTTTAAATCATCCATTCCGTAGAGATGTTCTTTCCAATTAGAATCAATTGTTCTAAGAAAAACATATTTTTCAACTTGATTAGCCAATTCAGAGCCTATCGAAGCAACTTTTTCTTCATAAACTTTTATTGCCAGTTCCGTAATAGAGCGCAGTATCGCCTCTGCCTTCATCGTTTGAAGTGTTGCAAGGTCAAAATGTACAGGCCTATTTATTAAACGAGAAAGAGTATGTTCGAGTTTTTTTGCTTCTTCTTCACTTATTTCAATATCCTCATCAATATTATAATGTGCGGCAAATATTGTATTAACGACATCTTCTGTTATTTCTATAATTTCAGTATGAATCGATTCACTTTTCAGGACTCGATCTCTTTCTTTATATATTACTTCTCTCTGTTTTTCCATTACATTATCGTAATCTAATAAGTTTTTTCTGGCACTAAAGTTATATGCTTCTACCTTTTTTTGTGATCGCTCGATAGCACTTGTCAAGAATTTATTTTCAATAGGTTCATTTTCGTCAATTTTTAATGTATCAAAAATTTTTTTAATTGTGTCTCCTCCAAAAATACGTACAAGCTCATCTTCAAGCGAAAGATAAAATTGTGATGCACCTAGATCTCCCTGTCTACCAGACCTTCCTCGCAATTGATTATCGATACGCCTTGCTTCATGTCTTTCCGTTCCGAGAATAAACAGACCTCCAAAATCCGTAATTCCTTTCCCAAGTTTTATATCAACACCTCTGCCTGCCATGTTTGTTGCAATGGTGACTGTCTTGAATTGTCCGGCATCTTTTATAATCATGGCTTCTTTCTCGTGATACTTTGCGTTTAATACATTATGTGAAATTCCTTCTTTTTTTAGCATCGTGGACAATCTTTCAGAAGTTTCAATAGAACGCGTGCCTACAAGTACGGGCTGACCTTTTTTATGTAGTTCTGCAACTTTTTGGACTATTGCTTTAAATTTTGCTCTCTCTGTTTTATAGATTACATCCTCTTCGTCATCGCGGATAACTGGCATGTTCGTGGGTATTAAATAAACTGCCAGATTGTATATCTCCCGGAATTCATCTCTCTCAGTAAATGCAGTACCAGTCATTCCGGACAATTTTTCATACATTCTAAAATAGTTTTGAAAGGTAATAGTTGCAAGTGTTTGACTTTCGCTCTTAACAACAAGCCCTTCTTTTGCTTCTATTGCCTGGTGCAATCCATCACTGTATCTTCTACCGAACATTAGTCTGCCAGTAAATTCATCGACTATAACAACTTCGCCTTCCTTAACAATATAATCTGTATCTTTTTTAAAGTACATCTTCGAACGTAATGCCTGATTAATATGTTTTACTATATCCACATACTTTTCCTCGTACAGGTTATCGATATGGAGTTTCGATTCAATCTTTTTCACACCTTCTGTTGTAAGCGAAACTGTTTTTAATTTTTCATCGCCTTCAAAATCGTCGACTTTAATGAGACTTTTCGCCAGTTTGGCAGCGGTGTAGTACATATCAGTGGATGTTTCAGAGGGCCCTGATATAATAAGCGGCGTTCGTGCTTCATCAATCAAAATACTGTCCACTTCATCTACTATTGCATACTGGAGATTCCCTTGAACTATTTGCTCGGGATTAATGGCCATGTGATCTCTGAGATAATCAAAACCAAACTCATTGTTTGTGCCATATGTCACATCAGAAGCATATGCTTTCTTTCGTTCTTCGTAAGTAGAATCATGCTGTATTATTCCTACGGTAAGCCCTAAAAATTTATAAATCGGGCCCATCCACTCGCTGTCTCTTTTCGCTAAATAATCATTGACAGTAACAAGATGTCCAGTCTTTCCTTGTAAAGCGTTGAGGTACAGGGGAAGGGTAGCAACCAGTGTTTTCCCTTCACCTGTCTTCATTTCAGCAATGTCTCCATTGTATAATACGATTCCCCCGATCAATTGTACATCAAAGTGTCTCATGTTGACAGTGCGCTTAGCGACTTCTCTTACAACGGCAAATGCCTCAGGCAAAATGGCCTGATCTGATTCTCCATTTGACAGCCTCTCTTTAAAATCTACTGTTTTGTGTACCAAATCTCCATCAGAGAGCTTGCTAATCTCAGGCTCATAACTGTTCATTATTTTTACAATCGCCTCGTACTTTTTAAGATTCTTTTTGACGGGGTCAAATATATCTAATAGCATATTTATTCTTTTGGTTCGATGATTCC
>DAOWNX010000035.1 GCA_030642335.1 Caldisericota bacterium | reverse complement strand
GGAATGGAGTTCGCCTGGCAAGTTCTCCTGAAAACATCATCAGAAAAGCTCATCAAGTATTGAAAGACAATACGGGTTTGACTCTTGAAGCAATGGGGGAGTTGGAATACTATGTCATGTGCGATAATGACCCCCTTTACCCTGTTTCTGACCAGAAAGGATATCAAGAATCTTATCCGTTTATTAAATGGGGAAAAATACGTTACGAAGCAATGCAAGCTATCACTCAAGCAGGCGGAAAAATAAAGTACAGCCATTCTGAAGTAGGCAACATCCATAATAAAGACTTTTCAATGGAACAGCATGAAATTGAATTCCTCCCTGTACCAATAGAAGACGCTGCTGATTACATTGCTATTGCCCGATGGATGTTAAGAGTAATCGGATACAAACACGGAGTAACAATCAGCTTTGCACCAAAGGTATCGTTGGGACATGCAGGTAACGGCCTTCATATCCATACGAGGTTGACATCAAGCGTGAAAAATATGATGATAGACAAAAATCATCTGAGTGATACAGCGCGAAAAGCTATCACCGGATATTTAACACTGTCTCCCTCTTTGACTGCATTCGGCAATACTGTGCCAACCTCGTACCTGAGACTCGTCCCTGGTCAGGAAGCACCAATAAACATCTGCTGGGGTGATAGAAACCGTTCCGCATTGGTGAGAGTTCCTCTGGGGTGGCTTAATGTCAAAAACATGGCTAAAGATGCAAACCCTCTGGAAAAAAGCAAATTCAAGGAATATGGGAGTAAACAAACCGTAGAATTCCGCTGTCCTGACGGCTCGGCTAACATTTACCTGCTGTTAGCAGGATTAGCGGTAGCTGCACGGCACGGACTAGAAATGAAAGATGCGTTAAAACTTGCCAACAAACTTTATACCGGTACATCTTCAAACAAAGGAAATACATATGCAAAAAAGATGTCTCGCCTGCCTAACTCCTGCTGGGAATCCGCTGAAAACCTGTTAAAAGACCGCAAAATTTATGAAAAGGACGGAGTTTTCCCCGAAAATATAATTGATAGCATAGCACAAGGACTTAAAAACTACAAAGACAAAAATTTGAGCAAAAAATTTTATGACAATAAAAAAGAACTTCAAAAACTGATCAGCAAATACCTACATTGTTCATAGTTACGTCACACTGGTGCCAGGCACCAGTGTGACGTAAATTTCATTTTTAGATTTTCATCACTGCAATGCCTACCAGGCCAGGGCCAGCATGAACACCCAAAACAGGCCCGATTTCTCCGAAAGACACTTCCTTTACATTATCCATCTTGCTTAATTCACCGTATAATGCCTTAGCTTCATTCGCAGCATCAGCATGCATTACATCCAGAAAACATTCTCCTTCTTCAATCTCTTTTACGGCAATTTGAGACAGTCGCTCAAGGGATTTTTTTCTTCCGCGCACTTTATCAAATGAATAATATACTCCATTCTCATTAATAGAAATTATTGGCTTTATTTTTAACAATCCGCCTATTGTGCCCTCTACTTTGCCAATGCGTCCACCTTTAACCAAATATTTTAACGTGTCTACAACAAAAAATACTTTTATATCATCGACTTTATCCTTTGTTTTCTGCACTATTTCATCAAACTTCAAGCCCTTCTCTACCAAGTTATGTGCGTAAAGCACCAATCTGCCCAACCCCATTGAAAGCGCTTTTGAATCTACAACTTCAACAGTCAATCCTTCAACTTCCTTACTCATTAATCTTATTGCGTTACATGTCCCGCTTAACCCACTTGAAATATGAATTGCAAGTACATGTGTGTACTTTTCCTTTTTTAGCTCTAATAGTTTTTCTTTAAGTTCTTGAGGAGTCGGAACAGAAGTAGTTGGTATCTCTTCACTTAATCTATCATACACTTCTTGTGGGGTAATATCAATTTTATCGTGATAAACCCTGTCAGAATAGATAACTTTTAGTGGAACAACATGAATATCTTTCCCTTTTAATAAATCACTTGTTAAATCACAAGTGCTATCAGTGACTACGGCTATTTTTTCACTCATCAGCCCCTCCCCTTTTAATAACCTTTTTACTTCTTATAACTTACTTTTCAACCACTTTTATATTATATCTTAGTAAATTTTTCTATCAATACCTTTTGACAAAATTGTCTTCATAGGCCTTGTTGAAATATTTAAATCATTCAACAGTTACAGATTTAGCCAAGTTGCGCGGCTTGTCAATATCTAAACCTCTGGATTCTGCTATATAATACGCTATAAGTTGAAGAGGAATAACGGATATAACAGGAGAAAGATCATCGATTGTTTGTGGGACATAAAACGTTTTGTCTGCAACTTCTTCTATCTCGCTATAACCTTTTGTTGCAATAGCAAGCACTCTTCCCTGCCTTGCTTTTACCTCTTTTATATTACTCAGTGTTTTTTTACGAAGAGGCGCATACGTATCGATAGCAATGATGAGGGATTGCGGAGTAACTAACGCCAGCGGGCCATGCTTTAATTCACCGGCAGGGTATCCTTCCGCGTGAACATACGAAATTTCTTTTAATTTCAGTGCACCTTCAAGGGAAAGCGCATAATCAAGGTTCCGCCCTATATAAAATGTTTCTTCGATCGTTTTTGTGGTAGATGCAAACTCTGCAATTTCATTGCTTCTATCAAGGATTGCCTGGGCTTTTTCAGGAAGAGCAAAAAATTCACTCACCAAAGCTTTTTCGTTTTCCACAGAAAGAAGCCCGAGTTTCTTTGCAAAGTATAGCAAAACAAGCGCTACCACTTCAACCTGGGCTACATATGCCTTTGTTGAAGCTACTGCAATTTCCGGGCCTGCATGCACATAAACAACATTGTCAACTTCTCTTGCAACAGAGCTTCCTACAACATTTACAATACCAATCGTCTTTGCGCCTTTTTTCTTTCCAAGCCGTAATGCCGCAAGTGTATCAGTCGTTTCCCCTGATTGACTAATTACAAAAAGCAGCGTTCTTCCGTCTATCATGGGGTCCCTGTATCTAAATTCGGATGCAACTTCAACTTGCACCGGTAACTTTAAATATTTTTCAGCGAGGTATTTGCCAACAACACCTGCATGATATGCCGTACCGCAGGCCACAAAGAAAATTTGGCGGATATTTTTAAGATAATCTACTGATATCTGTTCAAGTTCGGGTATTTCAAAAGAACCATTTTTTATTCTTCCGCGCATTGCTTCTTTGATTACGGTTGGTTCATCAAAAATTTCTTTCAGCATAAAATGTTTGAAACCACCTTTTTTTGCGTCTTCGACGTTCCACTGAACCTGCTGAACAGGCCTTTTAACGCTATTGCCATTAGCATCCCAGACGCTGACGTCATCCTTTGTAATCTTCACAATATCGCCGTTTTCAAGGATAATAATTTCTCTTGTGTATGTTAAAATAGCAGGTATATCAGACGCAATAAAATTTTCACCTTTCCCCAGACCAACAATTAAAGGACTGTCTTTTCTTACAACAACAAAACAATCTTTCTGATCTTTGCTCATCACAGCAATTGCATAAGAACCTTCCAACATTTCATAGGCTTTTTTTACAGCTTCAAGAAGGTCTCCTTCGTAAAATTCCTCAATCAGATACGCAATAACCTCTGTGTCAGTTTCCGAACGGAAATCATGTCCTTCTTTAACAAGCATTTTTTTAAGCTCGAGATAGTTCTCGATAATGCCGTTGTGAACTACTACAATATTTTTACTTTCACTGTAGTGAGGATGCGCATTAACATTATTTGGCGCACCATGCGTCGCCCAGCGAGTATGCCCTACCCCAAGATTGCCTTTTAAATCTTCGTCTTTGAGGCGCTCTTCAAGTGCTTTTATCCTTCCTTGAGTTTTCACTACTTTAAGATCTTCACCAAGTATTGCAACGCCTGCTGAATCGTAACCTCTGTATTCAAGGCGCTTCAATCCATCTATTAAAATAGGCAGTACTTCTTTATCGCCTATGTATCCTACTATTCCGCACATTATTTTTCCTCCTCAATAAACAATCTTATCCTGCCAGCAATTTCGTTAATTTCTGATTCACTTTCACCTTCAACCATAATACGGATTAAAGGCTCTGTTCCTGAAGGCCGTACTAAAATTCTGCCTCTTCCTTCAATACGCAATTGCTCTTTTTGTATAAATTGTTTCACACTTTCTTTCTGTATAATTTTTTTGCTCTTCACGTGCATATTTACAAGGATTTGTGGAAAATGGACGATGCCTTTACGCAATTCGCTGAGTGGTTTGCCCGTTTCTTTCATCACTGATAACAGAACAAGAGCCGTAACCAACCCGTCTCCAGTGTGATTCTCTTTAAGGAATATAATGTGGCCAGACTGTTCACCTCCAATAATTGCTCCCTGCCTGTTCATCTCTTCCAATACGTATCTATCGCCCACAGGTGCTCTAACAAAACGAATTCCATTTTCCTTAAACGCCCTTTCAATGCCCATATTGCTCATAACAGTGCCTACCACCGTATCATTTACAAGAAGCCCTTTATTTTTTAAGTGCTTGCCTACAATTAGCATTGTTTCATCACCGTCAACAATTGTGCCTTTTTCATCAGAAAAGATTACCCTATCACCGTCACCATCATGAGCAATCCCGATATCTGCACTATTTTTTACCGTAGTAGAAGAAATAAAAGAAGGAGTAGTGGAGCCACAATTTACATTGATTTTTCCCCCATCCGGTTCATTATTGCAAGGGATTATTTCTCCACCGCACACGTTAAGCATCGCAGGTGTCGTATAGTATGTTGCGCCAAAAGCACTGTCCACTACAATTTTAAAATCCTGCAAATTAAGTGGAAATTTTTTATAAAGATAGCCAATATATTTGTCTCTCAGTGTCGCGTCTATTGTTACATTACCTGAAGTATCACCTCCCGGCATACTATAACCATTAAAATTATCTTCTATAATCCGCTCAATTTTTTCTTCTAATTCATCTTTCAGCTTGCACCCGTCTGCATCAAAAAGTTTTATACCGTTGTACTCCACCGGATTATGTGACGCAGAAATTACAACACCGGAAGAAAAATGCATCAAATAAGTAAGTAAAGATATTGCAGGGGTTGGAATAATTCCTGCCTGTACCACATCTACCCCTACACTTGCAATGCCTGCAGAAATTGCATTTCTCAGCATCGGAGAAGAAATGCGTGTATCTTCACCAACAAGAAAAGATGCCCCGTTTTTGAAGATAAAACCTGCTGCCCTTCCAATGTTAAGTGCCAATTCTGCTGTTAATTCTTTATTTGCAATGCCACGTGCTCCATCAGTTCCGAATATTTTTCTCATACCTAACTATTGTACCGAGTGAATGAAATAAATCAAGCTTGGTAATAACAGAGCAACTCATCACATAGTGTTAAGGCTGCTAACTATCCACTATATTACATTTTGAAAATAGTAAATTATCGATATTTATTCTCCATAGCCACCACCACCAGGGGTCTCTATTCTTAAAGTATCTCCCGATTTAAGGTCACAGCTAAATTTTCCTCCTTTTTCTTCAACTTTTCCATTTTTTCTTATAACAACATTTTTACCGCTGCATCCTTTATATCCTCCAAATAACCCATATGGAGAAAATTTTCTTCTTTCACTTAAAACTGTTACATTCACATCGCATAAAACCTTTATCTCTCTCACCATCCCATTACCACCAGAAAATTTGCCCTTACCACCACTATTAACCCTAATTGAATACTCAGTAACAAAAAACGGATACGAATACTCTAAGGCCTCAACAGGTGTATTTAATGTATTTGTCATATGGGAATGAACGGCATCCGCACCATCATTTTGTGCACTAGCCCCCATACCGCCTCCTATAGTTTCATAATAAGCAAAGCTTGCTCCGTTTTTCTTATCAACACCACCAATAGTAATATTATTCATAGTACCCTGGCTAGCAGCAGGAATCTTTTCTGGCAAAGCTTTCGAAAATGCGCCAAGTAGAACATCGACAATTCGCTGGCTTGTTTCTACATTGCCTCCAGCAACAGCTGCTGGAAACTCTGCATCCACAATTGTACCTCTCTTAGTTACTACCTTTATATTCTTTAATATGCCCGCATTTGTTGGAGTACCTTCTGGCATAAGACATCGAAGTACATATAAACAAGCAGAAAGAGTAATTGCACGAACTGCATTTATGCTCCCCTCGACCTGTGTATCACTTTCTGAGAAATCTATTGTCATTCTGCTGTCTTTAATTTTAATCTTCACATTCAATTTAACTGGTTTATCGTTTATCCCATCATCATCCATATAATCTGTAAACTCATAAACACCATCAGGTATTGCTTCTATAGTTTTCCTTGTAATTCTGCCTGTGTATCTGACGATCTCGTCTGAATAGAGCAATGTTTTATCCTCACCGTATTTTTCAAAAATCTCTTTCAATCGTTTTAGCCCCGTTATGTTTGCCATAATTTGTGCTGTAAAATCACCCTCTCGTTCGATTGGTGTCCTCACATTACTCAGAAAAAGAGACAAAATTTTTCTATCAATTTTCCCTTTTTCAATCAACTTTATTGGTGGTACAATTATTCCTTCTTGAAATATAGACGTAGACAGCGGCATCGAAGCAGGACTCATACCTCCCACATCAGAATGATGAGCTCTACTTGCCACGTATAGAAAAGGTTTATCAGAATTGAAGTAAAAAGGAGCAACAAGTGTAATATCTGGCAAATGAGTGCCGCCACAGAACGGATCATTCAACATTACCATATCACCCTCTTCCATCTCTATGCTGTTTACGGCAGCTCTGACTGAGAGAGGCATTGAGCCAAGATGCACCGGAATATGAGCAGCTTGCGCTATCATATCACTATTTTTAGCAAAAACAGCGCAGGAATAATCTCTACGCTCTTTTATATTGACAGAAAAGGCTGTTCTATTCAAAACCATTCCCATTTCTTCTGCAACAGAAGAAAATTTATTTTTAAAAATCTCAAGAAGCACAGGATTATAACTCATATCTAATCTCCTATCTCAACTATAAGATTCAGGTAATTATCCACTTCAAGTCTAGTAAGGGGAGGTAAAACAACAGTAGAGGAATACTCCGTTATTATTGCAGGACCATCTATAACATTCCCCGGATGCAAAAGGTTTCTATCATAAACAGTTGTCTTGAGTTTACGGGAATTAAAAATTACTTGAGTATCCGATACACGAGCGTGTTTACCGGAACTTATCGTCTTTTTACTGAATTTTTTAAGTTGAGGTTTTTTAAGTAGCCCATGGGCACGCAAGCGTATATTAACAACTTCGGTTTCTTTATCCTGGGTACTATAACCAAAATGTTTTTTATGGGCATAATGGAATTCTTCAATGAAATTGTCACTAAACAGTACTGTTATTTCATGCGACTGTCCCTTATACCTCATATCAAGATAATATTCAAATATCATATCTTTTTCTTCTACGCCTTCTTCCCTTAAATCTTTCCGTCCTTT
>DAOWNX010000040.1 GCA_030642335.1 Caldisericota bacterium | reverse complement strand
TATTTTATGAATAGCAAAAATAAAGAATATCCACAAAATCGATTTCATTTCTATTAAAAGTATTCAAAAGTGTATTTCACTATTTCCTGTTTTGTTTTTATAAATACACTACTTTTGTTGCAATTCTATCTACAAAATGCTTATCATGTTCGACAAACAATAAGGTAGGTTTATATTGTAAAATAACATCTTCCAACTGCTCTCTGGTAATTAAATCGATGTAATTCAAGGGCTCATCCCACAAAAGTAAATCAGAAGCTGTTAAAAACGAACGGCATAAATCTACTTTCTTTCTCTCGCCTTCACTGAATGTTTCAAGTGGTCTGTTAAATACTTCACCTGATACACCAAGACTTCCCAGAATGTTGCGAAACCTTGTTTCATCCATGCCATATTCAATTAAATGCTCTCGCAACATCCCATTATTCCATAGTGGATTTTGATAAGCTCTTGTAATTATTAAACGCTCGGGCTTATAGATTTTCCCTCGCTGAATTTCAACTCTACCTGAAATAACATTTAACAAAGTTGTTTTACCACTCCCATTTTTACCAACAATAGCAATCCTATCATCTCTTCCCATCACAAGTGAAAAATCTTTAATAATTGTTTTGCCTTTATGCTGACAAAAATATGATCTAATCTTAAAATGTTTTGAGGAGAGTCAGCGCTGGTATCTAACTTTAATCTTCTTTCTTTATCAAAATCATTGAGAAGGTATTTTTTTTCCTCAATTTTCGTTTCTCTTCTCTTTTCTATATTTAGCGCTCGTTTCATGGATTTTGCCGCTCTATGCCCAACAAAACCTTTATCAACCCGCTCTTTTTGGTCAGTCTTTGCTTTTTTGTCCGTTTCTCTATTGTTTGCCCAGTTTCTCCTCTTTGTCGCTGCAATTTTTAAAGATTTTATTTCTTTTTGCAAATTCTTCCTTTTGCGTTTTTCAAACTCTTTTCTAATATCTCTATTATGTTTCCAGGAGGAAAAATTACCTTTTTCAATATAAATATTTTTTTTATTGATAAATAAAATATGGTCTACACATATATCTAAAAGATATCTATCGTGTGAAACTAGAATAAACCCACTCTTTTGAATAAGGTACTCGCCCAATAATTTCCTTCCTTCTAAATCAAGGTGATTTGTCGGTTCATCAATTAATAAAAAATATCCTCTTTTCAAAAACAATGAGATAATTAATACACGCGTTCTTTCTCCCGCACTCAGAGTGTTAAAATCACGGTTTAACAACTCCGAATTCATTTTCATCATATTCATCTCTTTTTCAATTAGTGCATCAATTTCGTATCCACCTACATTTTGATATTTTTCCAATATCTCCCCATAGCTTTCTAAGCTACTTGCATCACTATCGTTCAACAGCTGCCTCATTTGTTCTTCCCATTGATAAAATGGAGCTATACTATCTTTTATTACATTTAATGTAGCTTTTCCTGTTCGTTTTGGTTCATAAGGAAAATACTCCGTTTTCATCGGTATATTAATTTTCCCTTTTGTTGGAACAATTTTTCTCATTATTAAATTAAGAAGCGTAGTTTTGCCTTCCCCATTTCTCCCAACAATACCTGTTTTCCACGCAGTATCTATTGAAATAGACAAATTATTAAAGACTTGTGTAGATGATGAATCATATTGAAAATACACTCTATTAAGTTGAATCAATGACATAAGTATTCCTTCCCCTTATAATATACTAATCATTCAAGATCATCCTTGCATATTGCCCATTTAAATACTGTTTACATCCACCTTCAACGTTTTATTAAAAAATTTTACCTTACCCTTCGCCCATTTCTCTCTTTTTGCATTTTATTTTCTATTATCCGTCTTGTTGTCAAGTAAATATTTTCAAGTACTTTTCATAGCGCGGACAAAGGCTGTAAATAAAGGATGCGGTGAGAGTGGACGGGATTTAAATTCGGGATGAAATTGTACTCCAACAAAAAAAGGATGTTCACGCATCTCAACAATCTCGCCAAGATGTTTTTCAGTATACTCCCCGACTATCTTTAATCCCTTATCTTCAATTTGTTCCCTGTAACCATTGTTTAATTCATATCTATGTCTGTGCCTCTCAAACACATAAGGTTTATTGCCATAAAATTTGTATACACTCAACTTTTTAATAAAATCACACTTGTACGCACCCAATCTCATTGTGCCACCCTTGTCTGTAATATTCTTTTGTTCTTCCATAAGGTCAATCACAGGATGTGTCGTCTGAGGCATAAATTCTGCGCTGTGAGCATCTTTCCATTTCAAAACATTTTTTGCAAATTCAATTACAGCAACTTGCATACCCAGACAGATACCAAAATATGGTATTTTATTTTCTCTAGCAAATTGAGCAGCACTAATCATTCCTTCAATACCTCTCTTTCCAAAACCGCCCGGAACAAGAATGCCATTTACTCCTTTTAAGGAAGCAGTTGAATCTTCTAAAAGTTCTGATTCAATCCATTGTATATCAACATTTACACCTGCCTCAAAAGAACTGTGTCTGATTGCTTCATTCAACGAAAGATAAGCATCTTGCAATTTTATATACTTTCCGACTATAGCAAGCTTCACTGTCCCTTTTCTCTCCATCCCCTTTTTTATCATCTCCTGCCAATCAAAAAGTTTTGGTTCTCTTTCCCTGAGATGTAAAATTCTTGAGAGTGTACAACTTATACCTTCTCTTTCGAGAATTAAGGGAACCTTATAAATTAAATCGGCATTGCTTAAAGAAAATATATTCTCCTCGCGTACATTTGTAAAGAGTGCAATTTTCTTTTTTTCCTCTTTACCTATATCCCTTTCGCCTCTTGCAATAATGATATCCGGTTGAATACCTATTTTCCTGAGTTCTCCTACGCTGTGCTGTGTAGGTTTTGTTTTAAGTTCGCCTGTCATTTTAAGATAAGGAATATAAGTAAGATGGACAAAAGCAACATTTCCTTCCCCTTCTTCCATTTTAAATTCTCTTATTGATTCAAGAAATGGCAAGCTTTCTATATCTCCAACTGTTCCTCCCACTTCAACAATTGTTATATCTTTATCCGAATTCTCGGACACAATTCTTATTCTTCTCTTGATCTCTGCTGTTATATGCGGAATAATTTGCACAGTTGAACCTAAGTAATCGCCTCTTCTTTCCTTTTGAATGACAGTTTGATATACTTGCCCGCTAGTTACATTATTTTCTTGGAAAAGATTCTCATCAAGAAATCTTTCATAATGGCCAAGGTCTAAATCTGTTTCTGCTCCATCTTCAGTAACAAACACTTCTCCATGCTGAAAGGGGTTTTGTGAGCCTGCATCGATATTTAGATAGGGATCAAATTTTAAAATCGTAACCTTGTAACCCTCACTTTTTAGAATTCTTCCCAGAGACGCAGAGGTAATCCCTTTCCCAAGAGATGACATTACTCCACCCGTAACAAAGATGTACTTTTTCATTTTTACAACCCTCCATGTGTAACGTTTTTCTTACTATCCCAAAACAGAAGTTATAAATTAATTCAAAGTGGCGTCTTTCTGTATATATTCTTTTTGATATAGATTAATTTATTTTTACAAAAAATCAAACCAAGAATTACAAAAAACAATTTCTAATTTCTTGATTTTTATAACAAGGACTTTAAAATATAGACAAAATAAGAGGAGGCAAGATGAAAATCTGTACATTTAAAGAAGAAAAAATTGAAAAAGTAGGAATCATTTACAAAGAACAAGTCATTGACATTGCACTTTTATCAGACACGCTGAGCAATCTCGGAAAAGAAGAATTTCCCGCTATCTGGAGCATCGTTGAGCTGATTCAAAAATGGGAAAAAGTTAAAAAAATGATGAAAGTAGGAGAAAAAACATTTGGAAATAAATTTCTTCCAATCTTCTCTGCAAAAAAACCAGAACTTGGCGCACCAGTAGGAAGAGAAAGCAAAATCATATGCCTTGGCAAAAACTACTCTGCACATGCAAAAGAAACAGGAAGTAGTGTCCCGGAAGCACCGATACTCTTTGGCAAATTTGCCGATTGCACAATAGCAAATGAGGACTCGATTATCTATCCTGCATCTGCAAAAAGAATAGACCCTGAAATAGAACTTGCCGTAGTTATAGGTAAAGCAGGCAAAAATATTCCGATGAAAGACGCAATGGAATATGTATTTGGCTATGCGATTGCAAATGACATCACAGAAAGAGAAATGGAATATAGCGATATGAAAAAAGGACAGCCATGGTTTAGATCAAAAAACTTTGATACAGCAATGCCAATAGGGCCGTACATTGTGACAAAAGATGAAATTAGAAATCCGCATAAACTGAACATTGAGCTCAGTGTAAATGGAAAAGTACGTCAAAAAGGAAACACCAGAGATATGATTTTTAAGATTAATTATCTTATTTATTACATTTCTCAATACTTAACCCTTTATCCCGGAGATATTATCTCAACAGGTACAGTATCGGGTATTGCGCCAATTAAAAAAGGTGATGTGATACAGTGTTATATAGAAAAAATAGGGAGACTAAAAAACAGGGTAAAATAGACAGGCAAAAGAATTTAGAATAGGGAACGCATTCCTGAAAGTAAAGAAGGATTGTTTATAAGCTCATAAAGAATAATATAAGATGCATGGCTCCAAGCAAGATACGTAGCTGATTCTGTCGGCATATCATCCTCAAATAACCGCCCTTACCGTTTTCCATTAACATTTGGAAATTTTAAGCGGGCACTATCCTTAATCAAAAATTCAGATATTACTTTTTTATCGGCATCCATCACTTGAATAGAGTTTTCTCTCCTAACAAGGATGCCTATAATATTATTATTTTTTATTGCACATATATAGTCGTCCTCGATACCAATAATCTTAATATCGTTGTACAGCCCCAGGGCAAAAGTTTCACTGACAAGAATTTTCCCGTAAGGAGCCGAAGGAAACAAATATTTTTTAAATTTCATAATGCTTTCTTCAAGCTTGCAAGAATAATTTTTGATATCGACAAGCTGCAAACCACTCCACCCTGCCTGGCAATAAAACTTATTATCAATTGACAGCACATAGTTTGTGTCGATGGGGCTAGATGGGGTTGGCCCGGCACCTTCTTCTATAAAAATAGTGTGCCAGATACCTTTTTCGCTGTTTATATTCCATGTATAAAGAAGAAGTTTTATTTCCAGTAGCGATGGTTTAGCAGGAAGAGAATAAGAAATAAGTACGTTTATATTATAGCCATCGTTGTAAACAGCAACTGGACGTCCATAATCTGTAACCGAATATTTAGTACCGTCCAGTCCTTTAACAACAGAAGTAAAGTGCATTTCTTTTTCAACATATTGCTCGCCATTCCATATTTTTATTAAGTAGTGGAAATATCCATCGTTTTCCTCGGTTAATTTAATCATTATCAAGTTGTTTCCAAAAAGTTTCGGTGAAGACCCAACCGAAACATCAATCTTTTCCATTTTTTGATATATAGACATAATAACCTTTGCGGTTTCTGGCAAAATCATATAACTATCTCCATCCCAGGATAGTGGAAAGGCCCAATTTTCAACTGGTACTAAGTACGGGGCAGGCGGAATTGAATAAACAACTTTGCCTGTTGAAATAATTTTCCCATTTTGTAAATCCCAGTAATTAAGATACGCTTTAATTTCCGAACCAGCAGCAGTTTTAAACACAAGAAAAGGAATAGAATCTTCTGAAATAACATTTCCAACATTTTCCACAATCTCTTTCATTAATGCAAATCCTTCTTCTTCCGTTTCCTCACTCGCTTTAGGTGTCAATGTTTGAACTAACACAAAATGTGGCTCCTCATCTATCGATGTATTTACAAAGAATTGAAGTGTACTTTTTATAATATCCCCATGACTATCCATATTAGCAACTGTTTTAAGCACAAAATTAAAAACCTCTTGGTTCCCAATGGAATCTTTTAATTCTTCACGCCAATTATTTAGAGATATTTTTGCTTCATCTATTTGTTTCTGAGAAAGTTCCCCTTTTTTTGAATCCAGATACCTCAACATACCCTTTATTATAGGCAAATCATCAACCTTTTCGGCTTTCAGTGTCATAGTAATTTTTGTATTAAAAACTATTTCTGCCTTATTGCCTTCAAACACCCATGTTTCCGGTATCGTCTCAACCAAAATATCATTATAACAATTGGAATTATTTTCAACAATCCAGCTTTTCATTTCTTCAGAAAGCTGATGAATAATGATATCAGGATCATATGTCGTTCTTTTATGTAAAATGCCATTAAAGAAAAAAACAGATAAAATTATTATGGCAGCTAAGATAATGACTAAAATAATTAAGGACTTCTTTTTCATATTACCCTGATGCCCCCCACTATAAAAAATATTAATTTAACTTCTGCTAAAACCTTTTCTAAAATTATACCACAATTAAATATTTTATCATGTATAAAATCAATTTTTTTGTTTCAAAATTATCTCTGCATAGACTCAGCCTAAAAAATCTCTATCCGATCATACTTTTGTCAATACAATAGAGGTATCTACTGAATTTCTACATATTTAAGTCTTCTTGAACCTGCAAACATAAGAGAAAAACCTATCGCAAAGGAAAGAATGCCTACAAGAATAAATATTGCAATGCCTGCAACTGTTCCACCCCAAATTTTTATCAATAACCTATTTAAAAAGAAAAAACCAAAAGCAATACCAAACATCGCATAACCCATAACCGTTTGAATTAAAACGACCTTTCCCGGTATTATTTTTTTAGGGTTCTTCACTTCCTTAAATACAGGAAACATCGCAGATGTAGAAACACCAATTATTGAGAAAATAAAAGGCAAAAAAAGTGCAAAGGCAACAGAAACAAGAATCATGTTAATAGAAGGATGTCTAACAAGTATCATAAGAATGAAAAATAAGACATTCATTACCTCCCCCAATAAAAATGGAATAACAAATTTGCTCCATAACAGCTCTTGTGAAGTTATTTTCGATGTAAAAAGAACCCACACGCTCTTGCTTTCTATATAAAAAAGCATTGGCGCAATCTGTAATGATGCCATATAAGATGAAAATACAAAGAAAAACAAAAGCATAAAAGAAGATAAATCAAACGATTCATTGCCCAAGGATTTTTT
>DAOWNX010000123.1 GCA_030642335.1 Caldisericota bacterium | reverse complement strand
CGCACATGACCAGAGAGATTTCATTTTTGCCAAAAAGTATAAATTGCCAATAAAACAGGTAATAAGTCCTGATGGAAAAGAACACGAGTTAATTGAAGCATATACAGAAGACGGCATTTTGATAAATTCAGGAGCATTTACCACATTAAAGAGTGAGGAAGCAAGAGAGAAGCTTACAACACACATTGAAAAAAATGGTTTAGGAAAATCCGTTACCAGATACCATATCAGGGACTGGCTGATATCAAGGCAGAGATACTGGGGCGCTCCCATACCTATTATCCATTGTGAAAAACACGGAATAGTACCAGTGCCGGAAGAGGACTTACCCGTCCTTCTCCCGGATGAAGTAGATTTCACGCCGAGAGACACAGGAGAATCTCCGCTCGCCAACGATCCTGACTTTGTAAACACCACTTGCCCAATTTGTGGCGGACCAGCAAAAAGAGAAACAGATACACAGGATGGCTTTGCTTGTTCTTCGTGGTACTATCTACGCTATGTAGATCCTTATAACGACAAAGCTCCTTTTGACCGCAAAAAAAGTGATTATTGGCTACCCGTTGACCTCTACATGGGCGGCGCGGAACATGCCGTAATGCATCTCCTCTATTCGCGCTTTTACGCAAAAGTAATGTATGACGCAGGACTTATCGGCTTTAGCGAGCCATTTAAAAAACTGCTGAATCAAGGAATGATACTGGGAATAGACCATCAAAAGATGAGCAAATCAAAAGGAAACGTAGTAAATCCAGATGATGTGATAAAGCAGTACGGCGCAGATACGCTACGCATGTACATTTTATTTATGGGCCCTTTTGACCAGGATGCTATATGGAGCATAGAAACCATAAACGGGACACACAGATTTATAAAAAAATTGTGGACATTATTCACCAGTGTAATAGAAGAAAGGGGAACAGAAAAAGTTGCACTCATGAAAGAAAAAGAAATAAATGTGATACAAGATAAAATGATTCAAAAAATTACAGACCAGCTTGAGAACTACAAATTTAATACAACGGTAAGCAGCTTTATGGAATGGCTTAATTTCCTTAACAAATCTGTCCGCGAAATACCAGATATCATAAAAACAGACGCATTTACAGAAACAATGGAAACATTTATCAAAATGCTTGCACCAATCGCTCCACACATAGCAGATGAGCTATGGAGCAGGATAGGTCATGAAGAGAGCGTACATTTAGAACAATGGCCACAAGCAAAAGGGATTTATAAAGAAGAAAAGGTAGACATTGTTCTGGAAGTAAATGGAAAAGTAAGAGATATGATTGAAATAGAAAAAGACACAGATGAGCAAACTGTAAAAGAAATTGCATTGAACAGAGAAAAAATTAAAAAAATAACATCGGAAGGAACAATTTTAAAGATAATATACATTAAAAATAAATTGCTTAACATTGTATTAAAAAAATAATTCATTATAATAACAAGGCTGCAAAAGTTATAAAATAGAAAAAGGAGTTGAAAGTAATGGCAAACCCCAAGAAAAAAACAACAAGAAGTAAAAAAGGAATGAGACAGTGGAAAGAAAAGATTAAATCACCCAATTTGATTGAGTGTCCTCACTGCCACAATCTTATTCTTTCCCATCACGTCTGCCCTTATTGCGGATATTACGATGGAAAACCTGTTGTTGCAATGAAAACAAAAAAAGAGAAGAAACCGACAACTTAATATGCATATTGCTTTAGATGGCATGGGGGGAGATTATTCCCCTCAAGAAACAGTAAAAGGAGCAATAGAGACTTTAAAAGAATTAGAAGATATCCACATCATCATAACCGGCGATAAAAGTTTAATTCAAAAAGAACTGCTTAAATATTCTTCAAAACTGAAAGATAGAGTGTCTATATATCCTACAACACAAATTATTACGATGCATGATCACCCAAAAGATACGCTTTTTACAAAAAAAGATTCCTCTCTGTACAAAGCAATAGAGCTCGTAAAAAACAAAGAGGCAGTAGGAATTGTCAGTGCAGGGAATACTGGTGCACAAATGGCTATTTCGTTATTTGTACTTGGCAGAATAAAAGGGATAATACGCCCTGCAATCGCAGTACCTATGCCCTTTCCGCATTCAATGGGCCTGCTGATAGATGCCGGAGCAAACACTGATTGCAATGCAAAACAGCTTGTCCAATTTGCTCTCATGGGTAAAGTGTATCTTGAAAACATATTGAAAAGAAAAGTAACCATAGGACTTTTGAATATAGGAACCGAGGAAGAGAAAGGATCAAAACTTACACAAGAAGCTCATCAATCACTTAAAAATATGTTTGAAGAATTTAAAGGACATATAGAAGGAGATAAAATACTAACGGGAGAGGTAGATGTAATAGTTACAGATGGCTTTACCGGGAATATAGCACTAAAAACAATAGAAGGCACAGCTGAGCGTATTGTCAGCGCATTAAAAACAGAAATAAAAAAAAGCAATCTCGCAGCTCTGGGAGCACTGCTTATGAAAAATGCAATGAAAAACCTATTTAAACAGCTCGATTACGAAACATTTGGCGGTTCACCTCTTCTGGGAACAAACGGCATTTCTATTATCGCACATGGCCGCTCCTCACACGTTGCAATAAAAAACGCCATCAAAATGTGTTACAAAATGGAAAAAGAAAAGATTATTGAAAAAACAATTCAGCAACTAAATCATGGAAACTTTGCATAAAACAATTTACATAAAACTTAGAATACTAGAGAAATTTATAAAAAGGAGAATTTCTCCTCCGAAAAGAAAATTATTCATTATGGCAATCACTCATTCCTCGTTCAGCGGAGAATTTCCTGACTACCCATCAAATGAAAGGCTTGAATTTTTAGGAGATACAGTGCTATCACTTGCTGTTACACATTACCTCTTTCGCCACTACCCATTTCTTTCAGAAGGTGAACTCAGCAAAAAACGAGCTTACATAGTAAGTGAAAAAGGCCTGTCAGAAAAAGCATTATCACTAAACATAGGAGACATCCTGCTGTTCGGAAAAGGAGAAGAAAGAAGTGGAGGCAAGTTCAAAAAAGCATTGCTTGCAGACGCCCTTGAAGCAATTATTGCAGCAATATTCATTGCATTTGGATTTGCTGAGGCAGAAAAATTCATTTTAAGAATACTGTCACCAGAATTAAAAGAGGTTGAAAACATAGAAACAACGGACTACAAAACACAACTGCAAGAAATCACTCAAAAAAAATTCCATAACACACCTGAATACGCAATAGTAAAAGAAACCGGATCACCAAGAAATAAAATGTTTTTTGCAAAAGTATCACTCAATGAAATCATATTAGGGCAGGGAAAGGGAGGCTCTAAGAAAGAAGCAGAAGAACATGCAGCTAAAGAGGCACTACAAAATGAAATTATTAAAAACAATCAAGAAAATATTTGAGAAAAACGATAGCAATTCCATTGAAAATATTGAAGAATTCATGCTTGAAAACAATTTCGGCGT
>DAOWNX010000079.1 GCA_030642335.1 Caldisericota bacterium | reverse complement strand
TCTGAACAATTAATTTTGGTAAACGGAATTCAGGTATTCCGTAGACAAGTACTCCCAGTTTTATGAAATCCTTCAAATATAGTAACATTGTATCCATTTTTTACAAGATCTCCAGCGCAGGCAAGCCCTGCGGGTCCCGATCCCACAATAGCAACTTTCTTTCCATTCAGTTTTTCTTTATCCGGTAATTTTATATTTTCTTCTGTTCGGTTTTTGAGGTCATAATCAGCAGCGTATTGTTCAAGTCGCCCAATAGCAATGGGTTCTCCGACTTTTCCCATTATGCAGACAGCTTGGCATTGATCTTCCTGGGGACATACCCTGCCGGTTATTGCTGGGAGAGAATCGGATTCATGAATAACATCAATAGCAAGTTGTACATTATCTTCTTTTATTGCTTTTATAAAGCTCGGTATATTTATATGTACAGGGCAACCCTCAATACAAGGATGTGTGGGACATTGTAAACAACGAGAAGCTTCTAAAATTGCTTCTTCTTTTGAGTATCCTAAAGGTACTTCGTTAAAGTTGTGTTTCCTTTCTTCTGCAGATTGTTCTTGCATTGGGACTTGTTTTTTATTAAGATTCTTCATAGTAGCCTACCTCCTCTTTCCATTTTTCAAAGGAGATTTTTTCCTCTTCCTTGTATGTGTCTAAGCGCTTCATTAATATATTAAAGTCCACAAGATGTGCATCAAAATCAGGACCATCTGCACAGGTAAATTTTGTTTCGCCTCCTACGGTTACTCTGCATGCGCCGCACATTCCCATACCACAAACCATTATTGAATTTAAACTTACTATTGTTTTTATTCCCCTTTCTTTTGTCATATCTGCAACTGCCTTCATCATTATAGCTGGTCCAATAGCAAATATTCTGTTAATGCATTCTTTGTTATCCATAAGATGTTTTAGTACGTCTGTTACAAATCCCTTTTCTCCATAAGTGCCATCATTTGTTGCAATAAAAACTTTATTGGATGCACTTTTCATTTTTTCTTCCCAGAATACATAATTTTTAGATCGGTAGCCTATGATAGAAGTTACTTTATTACCTTTTTGTTTTAGCTTTCTTGAAAGTGGATAAACTGGTGCAACTCCTATACCCCCACCGATGCAGATAACGCTCCCGAAATACTCTACCTCTGTGGGATTTCCTAAAGGTCCTAATACGTCCGAGATGTAATCGCCCGCTTGTTTTGTAGCAAGAAAGTGTGTTGATTTCCCGATTTCTTGAAATACTATAGTAATTGTGCCTTTTTCTCTATCAAAATCAGCGATGGTTAGAGGGATTCTTTCTCCTTTTTCGTAGACTCGTAAAATTACAAATTGGCCAGCTTCTGTTTTTTTTGCAACAAGAGGTGCATATAATTCTATAAGTTGCATTTTGGGGCCTAATTCCTGATGTTTTAAGATTTTGAACATAGTGCCTCCTTTTTCATTAATATCTTTTTGCTTTTTGGGAAAATATTTTTAAAGTTTTTAACAATTATATATTGTAATTTGTCTTGCGAAATATTTCTTAAATTTGCAAATTCCGCATAGATGTATTTTACAAAAATAGGTAAGTTTTTTTTGCCTCTTTCAGGTACAGGGGCAAGATATGGAGAATCGGTTTCCAGCAGAACTTTATTGATTGGTACTATTTTTGCTGCTTCCCTTAAATCTTCTCTCTTTTTAAATGTAAGCATGCCAGAGAATGATATGTACATACCAAGATCCATAACTTTTTCTGCTTCTTTCGGGTTGTAGTCAAAGGAATGAAACACGCCGTTTAAATAGCCCACACTTTTAATTATTGAAATCGTGTCATTAAACGCATTTCTTGAATGTACTATGAACGGCATGTTTAGCGACTTAGCAATGATAATTTGTTTTTCAAATATCTTTTTTTGCAAAGAGAAACTTGTGATATTTCTAAAATAATCTAATCCTATTTCTCCTATTGCAATAATTTTTTTATAGGATGCAAGGGTAGCAAGTTCTTCTTCAGACGATTTATCAAGAGGAAATGCATCATAAGGATGTATTCCGACACTGCCAAATAGTGAGCTATTTTGAGAGATGGATACTATTTCTCTTGAGCTCTCCATGTCGTATGCTATATTATTTACAGCAAATAATGTTTTTTCGCTATCCTCAATGATAGATTTTAAGTTATTACCATATTCTTTTTTTAGCAGATGGGCATGAGAGTCTATATACATTAACTAATCTTTGACCCCTCCTTTACATTTTTATCAAGGATAAGAAGTGAAAGGTCATTTTCATCGCTTGCAGCCAACAACATTCCGTAAGAAGTAACACCCATAAGTTTTCTTGGTTTAAGATTTTTTACAATAATAATTTTTTTCCCGATTAATTGCTCCGGTTCATAGTGCAAGGCGATCCCTCCCACAATCGTTCTTTTCTCATCTCCAAGCGAAATACGAAGTTTTATAAGCTTTTGTGACTCTTGTACTTTTTCTGCTGCAATAATTTGTGCTACTCTTAGATCGAGTTTTGCAAAATCTTCGTACGAAATGAAATTTTCTTTCTCACCATTTTCTTCATCTGTTGCTTCTTTTTTTAACCGTGGGAAAATTGGGGGTAATTTTTCTACTTTGATACCAACTTTTAGTTGTCCCCATCCCATTTTTTTTATACTTACAGAATCGTCTTGAAATGTTTTTAACACTTTTTTTGTTGTAAACGGCATGAATGGCGTAAGGAGTATGGCAATGTGTCTTATTCCTTCAAGCAGCGTGTAAAGTATAGAGGAAAGCGCGTCTTGATTGTCTTTCAGTTTCCATGGAGTTTTTGTTTGAATGTAATTATTCAGTGCGTTAATTATATTCCAAACGGTATCTAAAGCTTGGGAAAAATTATATTTGTCCATTTCTTTTATATATATCTTTTCTTGCTCGTTAACAAAGTTTATTATTTTTTCATCTCTTACTATTTCTTCAGGGACTACACCATCTTTATATTTATATAACATTGTAGTAGTTCTATTAATTAAATTTCCAAAATCATTAGCAAGGTCAGAATTATATCGCCTATAGAAAGTATTCATTGTAAAATTGCCATCTAACCCAAAGGATATCTCTTTTGAAAGATAGAAACGTGTAGCATCAACAGCTGTTTCGATGTCTATACCTGCTTTTTTTGAAAATTCTTTTACAAAATCTATGGGATTGACTACGTTGCCTTTTGATTTAGACATTTTTTCTCCTTCCAGGTTCCAGAAGCCGTGAGCAAATATTTCTTTTGGGAGAGGCAATCCATAACTCATAAGCATAGCAGGCCATATTATTCCGTGAAAGCGCGTGATATCTTTTCCTACCAGGTGTAGATCTGCAGGCCAATATTTATTGAATTTTTCTTTATCTTTTAAAAAATTGATAGCTGTAAGATAATTTAGTAATGCGTCAAACCAGACATATATGGTATGGTCCGGATCAAATGGCACAGGCGTACCGAATTTGAAAGATTTTCTTGAGACGGAAACGTCTTGAAGCCCTGATTTTATTACATTTATTACTTCGTTGTATCGAGATTCTGGGCGCAGAAAATCTTTATGTTCTTCATAGTATTTAAGTAGTGGTTTTTCATATTTGCTTAATCGAAAGAAATAATTTGTTTCGTTTATTTTTTGTACTTTTTCTCCGCAGATTGGACACTTTCCGTTCTTTAAGTCTGAGTCTTTCAGGAACGTGGCATCTCTTACACAGTACCAGCCTTCATATTCTCCAAGGTATATGTCTCCCTTATCGTACAGTGTTTGGAAAAAATGCTTGACTATCTTTATATGATCAGCATCGCTTGTCCTTATGAATCTTGTATAGGAAATGCCAAATATATTGAATAGATCTTTCCATGTTTTACTTGCTTTATTTACGAAGAGTTGTGGATTAATACCTTCTTTTTTAGCACGGTCTTCAATTTTTTGGGCGTGTTCATCTGTGCCGGTGGAAAAAAACACATCCTTGCCCTCAAGCCTTCTAAACCTTGCAATAATATCTGCCGAGATAGCTTCGGACACGGACCCCATATGTGGTTTATCATTTACATAGTAAATGGCGGTTGTAAGATAAAAGTTATCCATACTTTATGCTCCTTTTAATAGTTTGTTTTATTTAAAGCCTCTATTGTGTTTGAAAGAACAGATTCTATTAATTCTATATTTCCTGTATTTTCTATACCAACAAAGAGGATATTTTCATTATTTAAGAACGATATAATGAGCCTACCTATAGTTCCATTTAGTATGGTGTTTTTGAGTTTTCCCATTTTTAATTTTTGTAAAATTTCATCTGATAAACCCGCAAGTGATGTAGTTAGACCGGAAAGTATCTCCAGGGAAATATCCAAGTTAGAGATGCTGTACAACAAACTTCCCTCTTTATTTGTAAGCATTATGGCAAGCACTCCCTCTGTATCCTTTAATTTTTTTAATATTTCTTCTATCATACAGTTGCCATCCTTAACTTAAAAGTATATTTGAATTTTTAAATTTTAATATCATTTTTCAACGTAGTATAGCATAATCTTATATTTTTTTAAAATACGACCTGTAGTATAATTGATGAAAAAGGAGGCAATTTGAGGGACAAAAAATTGTTAGATTTTATTACAGAAGTAATTGATGAAAAAAAGGGTAATGAGATTAAAATAGTAGATGTTACTAAAATTACTACTTTAACAAATTTTTTCATTATTTGTACGGCGGGAGCAAGCGAACACGCAAAGGCAATTGAAGAGGAATTAGGAAGGAGGCTTAAAGAAAAGAAAATTAAGCTACTTAATGAGGAAGGTGAAGGAGAAGGTAAATGGATTGTTATGGATTATGGTGATTTTATAATCCATATAATGACGGAAGATACAAGAAAATTTTATAATATCGAAAGAATCTGGCAAGAAATTTCGCCTCGTCTAAAAAGAAAGCTTAAATCTTGACAAAGTAAAAAAATAAACTATACTGCTCTAGTTATAATTTATTAAAAAAGGAGGCATTATGGATGAATTTTTTACTACTCCTGTAGCGGAAAAACAAGCAGAAGTAATACCGGATATGTTATGGGATATGATGATTCTGGGAGCAGGGCCTGGCGGGCTTACTGCAGGTATTTATGCAGGAAGAAGTGGTCT